>JABURQ010000010.1 GCA_014762625.1 Planctomycetaceae bacterium
GCGAGAACTGCAACGTCTCGGAGCCGATTCCGGGCAACTGGCCGAATTCCGGCAATTGTTCGCCGATCGCGAGGCGTTGCAAAAGGCGGACCAGATCGACCCGTTCACCGCTCAAAGCGGGACATTCAGTGCCCTGGCCGGTCGGATCTTCACCACCGGATCCGATGATCCGCAGAAGAAGATCGCCAAATCGACCGAAGAGACCGCCAAGAACACGCGGACCATTGCGAAAAACAGCGGCCCGGTCCGGTATCAATAACGGGAGATAACACACATGGCCACGGCCATCGAAGTTCTCGGGCGATCCGGGGACCAAAACCTGAACGACGGCAGCCGGAGCTTCACTCGACCCTGGATCGTGTACGACGCCGCCACCGAGATCGAGGCTCAGGGGGCCGTGATGACGGCCGCGGTGGGATTGATCGACGGTCTTCTGTTGACACACGTCGATGCTCGCGAAAGCAGCGACGTCCAAGGTGTGTGGGAATGCGGTGCGAATTACGGACTGACGTTGCCGGTCGAGCCGAAGGCCCCTCCGCAGACGAACGAGAGTAGTTTCAACTTCGAGGTCTCGACGCAAGCCCAGCGCGTGGTGGTGCCGCTGGCGCCGCAGTCCATCTATCCCCGCTCCGGTCTATCGGCTCCCGCCTCGTCGGCGAAATGGCTGATCGGCCAACAGGGGGACGGATCGCCCCCGGAAGGAGCCGAAGTTCAAGAGCCGATCGCCTCGTTCAGCGAGACGCATTACCTGCCATCCACCACCATCACCGCCGCGCAGCAGCGGGTCTTGCTCTCGATCGTCGGTCACATCAATCAATTCTCCTTCCGAGGCTGGGCGGCGGAGGAAGTGCTGTGTGCGGGCGTCTCGGGCTCACAACGTGGCGCCCATGACTGGGAGATCACCTTTCGATTTAACGTCCGCCAGCATCAAACGGGAATCACAGTCGCCGGTGTGACCGGCGTCAACAAAAAGGGGTGGCAGCATTTGTGGCCCCGCTATTCGACCACTCTCGACGGCAGCGAACCGATTTTAACAGACGTCGTCGACTACATCGTCGTGGCCGATGTTTTTGAACAGGCCGACTTCCTTGCCCTCGGAATCGGGAGTTAGGGTATTTCTCAATCAGGAAGAGAATCAATATCATGGGTACCATCACCACATCGTTCGCCTTTAATTTGACCAACGGCGATCACGTCGAGCAGATCAGCGTCACTCAGTTCACCGACGAGCAGACTGGCGTCGGTGCTCACAAGCCGATTGTCGAAGTCGGCACCACCGAAGAGGTGGTGAGCTTCGGCGACGTGACGACCGCCAAGTGGCTCTTTGTGCGCAATCTGGATGCAACCAACTTTATCGAAATCGGTCCGGAGAGCGGCGGTGCGATGGTCGTCCTGGCCAAACTGGAACCGGGGGAATGGGGATTCGTTCCGATCAGCTCTACGGTGACCCTGCGAGCCAAAGCCGACACCGCCGCCTGCAAAATGCTGATGCTTGTAACGGAGGCCTAAGCCGATGGTTGATCCGCTCCGCAAACCGGTCTCGGGGGAACCGTTCGTTCCCTCGGCCAAACAGACCGGCATGTTCATCGACGCCTACAAGGCGACGCTGGGAGGACGGGCGGAGCGTCCCCGCGGACGCTTCCCGGAACTGGACGCGGACGTCGTCCTGGTCCGGAACGACACCGGAGCAGATATCACCATTCCGCACGGGGTTGTCAAAATCGGCGGACCGCTGATCGCTCCCGCTGATCGCAGTAACGTCGTCTTCGAGCGTCCGCTCGTGGCGGGAGAATTACCAGACGAAGATCCCGACTGGTGTGTCCTGCAGCAACCGCTGGCAGATGGTGCGATCGGACGGGCCGTTCTCTCCGGGCTCACCTGGGTCCGGATCGATGTCATCGACGAGGCCGACACGCATTGCGTGGCGACGGCCGGTGAAACCGGATTTCTGGAGAGCAGTACATCCGGACCGGGATTCATCCTGTGGAAGGAGAGCGGCACTGGCGAGAAATGGGCACTGATTCGAATCTCGAATGAGGAGGGAGCAATCTTTCGTCTCGGCAAAGCAGATGCCGACATTGCCAGCCGAACGACCGGAACCGTTAGCGTTTACAAAGGCTCTTTGGGGTCTGAGACCGATTCAACAAACAACATTACCGGCGTTTTCAATCTATCCGATCAGCAGGCGGACATCAACAAATGGGTGTTGCTGTTGAAGGTGAACAACGGATGGGCGCTGTTGCCTCTGGAGTGCCCGGGCTAATGTACGAACCGTTCGAGCAAGCCATTGACCGCTACCCAGAACAGTACCAGAGAGGACCGGATCATCTTCGAGAGCCGGAAGCGTTCGAGACGTTTCTGTCAGTCTGTGATGAGTGTCCACACAGAATCGAACTACGTTGTCCGAAGTGCCGTGCGTGTCGGAACGGAAAGAGTTGCATTCGACTTGCTGAGTTGCCGAACGCCAAGTGTCCGAAGGGGAGGGTGTGATGTCGTGGCTTCAATGTTGCTGCACAGAGTTTGTTCCCCCGACGAAATCGTCGTATGCAGTCTACGACTCATCCGGTTCATACCTTTATTCAGGACCAGCCAACAAGGATTTTGTTCCTTCCGGTGGATTCGGTGACCCCGGAAAGCCTGCGCAGAGAGCTAAGGCCATCGCCATCGACATTACTGATAACGAGATCTACGTCTGTCCAGAAAAAGACGGTGACGGCAATGACGTCAACTGGATAACAAGATTCGACACGGAAGCAAATGAAGTGTGGACGGTGACCAGCGGCGCACCTACAAGCGTTGATATTACTCTGGGGGCAAATAGCCGAACAATCCCAGCGGCCCACTTCATGGATTCTGACGACAGCGGTTTTTTGTACGTCTGGGACGGCGCGACTATCAAGCAGTACGATCCGTTAGACGGTTTCGTGAATTGGACGTATGATTTTGAAAGTGACAGAGGCGCATCGAATGTTGATGCTGGTGGGATCACAAGGCTGAGATGTTTTGGGAGTTCGGTTTGGATCGGAGGAATCGCCGATGTTGCCGGCACAGAACCCAGGCTCCACCTATGGGAGATCGACAATACTGGAAGCTACGTTCAGGCGTTTCCGTCCGGTGAGTCTGGAAGTTTTAGCTCGATTGGTGGCGCTTACGACGATCCGCCAACAGAGACGACCAGCCTGATTGATTATCTCGGCGATTTCGTGATACTCAGTTCCGGCGCTTCGTATCTTTCGTTTTGTACCCTGAACAGTAGTAATGTTTCAGAATTGAGGTATATCAACTCAAGCGGAGACCTGCTTTGGCAACGTGCTTACAACGACATACTTGTCAGCGATGAGAATGAAGGCTGGTATGTCTCAACCGACGACAGCAATGTGATATTGTCCCTTGGTCCGTCCCTGCAAGCAGCCGGCGGAGACGGAGCTCACGTTATTGATAACACGGGTTCAGACGTCAGAACGCTGACGAATGCAGGAACGTCGATTCGGTGGCTTGAGACATCCACAGGTGATGACACTCTCGTTTCCAGGCAGGGAGAAGATTCTAGGATACTGAGTTCTGGCGATTCCGTAATCGCAACCGCTCTAGCTGGCGGTCCAGTATCAAAGAGGGCAGTGAGCAACGGGATTGCAATCGCTCTCGCATCTGTCGTGGACACATCAACGATTGACGGATCCTAACGCACTTTATGACTTCGGTAGTCATTCCAAATACTGTCGATCTCCAAAGACAACGGTGTTATCGAGTGTGACGCAAACTGGAGACAGGTCTCCGGTCTCAGGGCTCTGGACAATCACGGCCTTCCAGCTGTTCCGAATCGGGACGCCCAGCTTGTTCATGGCGTCGACATCACCGGAGACAATCCAGGCCTCGTGGCCCTCGATGTCAGTCGTCACTCGCGACGAGATGTTGTCGCGGGGGTATTCCGCGCTGGTCGGAGAGACGAGGTGTTCGGCGTGCAGTTTTTTGGCAAAGGTCAGGGCCGCATACTCGACCGCTCCCGACGAAGCTGGATCTGGTGGATCGTCGGCTTCCACCACCTCATGACGACTGTCCAATTCTGAATCAGGATCCATGAGACCGATAAAATTTGTGGTGTAGAGCGCATATCCCATCACAATGAAGAACACGCCAAATATCACGCTCGCTCGATATTGATCTTTCATGGGCTCATTAACGCATGTGAGCCGGAATGGATCAAGGATTTTTCGCTAGATTGCGAATCCGTCCAGCTCCGGACAGGCGGCAATCTCTTCACCGGTCCAGCAGCGAGAGTCATCGTAGGCCACGATATAGCCGCCGTCCCCCCGAAAATCGATCCGTGAGCCATTAATCCGCTGCCGATTGGAGGGCTTTCCATTTTCGGCACGGCCGCTTCCCATTCAGCGGCAACAAACTGAATCCGAGGCTGTAGAGGTGATAAGCCAGGCTGAAACTCTCGTGGGCGAGCATGGCATCGTGCAGCCACTCCGCGGCTTCAGGGCTTGATTGGCAGCGCTCGTTACAGATGTCGAACAGGGACGGCTTGGCGCGAGAAATAATAGACATTCACGTTCACCTTTCGTGTGTCACCAATATTAAAGGAACCGCGGGAAGCCGGTGGTGAAGCCGGTGTTCGGGGATCAGCCTATCCCGCGGGAAAACATATGTTACAGTGTTAACGAGTTTGCGCAAACGGGGATCACGGGATTTTCAAAAAAACGGGAGTTTGAAATGGCACTTAAACCTTGTCGCGAATGCGGTGTGGAAGTCTCCACATCCGCCAAGAAATGCGAGTACTGCGGTGCAACCAATCCCACCATGATGCCCCGAGACTATCTGATCGGTTGCGGTGTGTTGCTCGGCCTGACTCTGCTGATGTTTGTCTGGTGCGGCGGGGCGTTCTCCAGCTCAGATGACGTTGACGATTCCAGGGCGCAATCACCGAAGCGAGTCTCGCCAGAAACGATCAAGTACGCAGCCAAAAGCAGTGTGGATAAGCTGGTTGCCGAGTCCGATATACTGGTCTCTCCAGGATCCGCTGAATATCCGAGCGAAACCATCATCGCCCAACGACGATCCGATCTCGAAGGACGCGAGGCGTGGATTGTGGAAGGCGCCGTCGATTCCAAAAATCGATTAGGAGTCTCTCTTCGAAATCGATGGAAGACGGTCATCGTTGTTGACAACGGGAATCTGGTTCCCGTTTGCGTCACCGTCGCTGATCGTGTCCTGTTTGGGGATCCGCAGTACCTCACCGAGTGAATCCGCTGTCTGTACCACAAGATTTTTGTGGTATCGTCTCCTATCAACCCCTAGATTTTGGGGGCGTTTTTTGCTTGCAATCTGTACACATCAGATCCATACTACCCCTCGACCTGAACGTGACTACACACATTGAGACGAGGACCATGATGGTGTTCAGCGCTCCCCACATCCGGCCGGGCCGGGCCTCCCACGCAGAGAATGCGTCGGGAGAATCGGGTTTTGGAAATTTTTTGTAAGGCTTATCCGTTATCTTTACAAAGGCGTCCCGACGGAGGGAGCGCACGCTCCGCCGGGCAAATCAACCCCTACGCCAATAGGGATCGAACCGCCGTTTCGCACGACTCAAGGAAGCTGACGGGTGTCAGTCGCGCGAAAGATCTGCACGGCAAAGTAATGGATCGCACGGAGGCGACCAACAGACACGATCCCCTCACGATGCGAAAATCAAAGATTCGGGTTGGATATTCTGTACATCCGCGTTATTCTGTGCGCACACAAAAAGCCGCCCACCCGAAGGCAAGCGGCTTTCTGGGGTTGTCAGACGGTGTTCGAGGCCGACTGACTTCCGCTTCCAATCAGTTACCAATTCCAACGAAATTGGCAATCATCATGGCATTGAAGCCAATCGGCGTACGCACGCCGTCTATATATGGATCTGCTTTTGACCTCGTGCTGGAGGTCGATCTGCCTCTCTCTTGTCGTCCGCCACCGCGATTTCACAACGCACGGACTGCGTTTTCCCGGCCCTGAAAAAGGAAAACCCCGAAGGTATTGGCGTACCTCCGGGGCGAATTTTCCGTTCAGAGCCGAATTCGATTGCTCTCTGGTGGGAGATTTCAAATGTCGACTGAACGGCATTCTACAGATGCTGCGCCCTGTGTCAACGGAATTCCGGACACAGGCAAGTATACCACAAAACAATTTTGCCAGTTTTTCAGCATCTCGGACAAGACGCTGAGGGATTGGATTCACAAGTACGAAATACCGCATTTCAAACCGGGCGACACCATCATTCTTGATGCACAGGTTTTCTGGGAGCGGATTCCGTTGCACGATTATCCGAAACAGGAGTAGCCGATGGGCGAAGGCTCGATCTTCAAATCTGGAAACAAATGGAGGTATGAGTATAAAATCGGCAAGAATGCCGAAGGCAAATCGATCTATAAGCGATTGACGTTCGACAAAAAAGCGGACGCGATCGCGGCCAAAAAGCAGGTCATCATTCGTCAATCGGAATCTCCCAATGTGGAAGCCTCCCGAATGACGGTTGCCGGCTATCTGACGGGATGGCTGAAACATATTAAGGAAGAGAAAGCCGCCAACACCTACAATTCTTATGAACTGTCGGTACGCCTCCATATCAAGCCTCGCATCGGTGGTATTCTCATACAGGAATTGAATGGCCTGCACATCGAAGCGATGCTCCGCGAGATTAAGGTTGGCACACGCACAAAGCAAAACGCTTATACTGTACTCTCCGCGGCGTTGAAGCGTGCAGTTCGACTCAAGCTCATCCCTTTCAATCCGTGTGGCCAGGTCGACAAGCCGACCCACAAAAAAGCTGAGATCAATCCATTCTCCGAGGATGAAGTGAAGCAGATCCTCGAATCCGTGGCCGATCATCGGATTGGAGTCGCCTTCTGGCTGGGCTTCACTACAGGAATCCGACAGGGCGAGTTGTTGGGCCTTCGATGGAGTGATGTCGATTTCGCGAGGTCTGAAATCCTGTTGACTCGCCAAGCCATTGACAATCGCGGCAAGCCCTATCTCGACAGGCTCAAGACTGCGAACAGTCGTCGCGTCCTGCATTTGACGGCCGGCTGTCTCAAATCTTTGCAGGTTCGACAATCGACCGCAATGAAGGAGGGATTGGCCGGATGTGAATTCGTTGTCCCGACAGGAGCGGGAACAATCTTTGGAAAGAGTAACTTCGACCGTCAAGTGTGGAAGCGAGTTTTGAAGTCCTGCGATCTTGAGCTGCGCGGATTCCACCACACTCGACACACTTTTGCGACGATCAATCTGGGCGCTGGAGTACCGGTCCGTGATGTTTCTGAGGCTCTTGGACACGCCTCCGCCTCCTTTACACTGCAAACTTACGCTCACTTCATCCGCGATCGCGACTCGCTGACCAGCGCGGAAATGAAACGAATCTTCGGCTGAATACTGAATATTTACTGAATCTCGATCAAATCATTGTCTTTCGGGATTGAGAATACTCTGTATTTATCGAATGCCCCCGCAAGGACTTGAACCTTGAACCTACTGATTAAGAGT
>JABURQ010000133.1 GCA_014762625.1 Planctomycetaceae bacterium
CTCCCTCCGTGCAGACTGCCGTACTCCACGTCGAATGAGAATGAAAGCGGTGGCAAGCCACCGCACTCCAAATTCTCGATGCGCGCCCGTGTTTTGAAAAAAGAGCCACGGATAACACGGTTGAAAACGGATTCTCACGGAAGAAAGAAGTCTCACGCAGCGGCGCGGCGACGCAGAGGAAAAGGAAGCGACGAAACCAGAATCCTGAACACTCTACACCTCTTTGCGTTTTTCTCTGCGGCTTTCCGTCTTTGCGTCCCACACCAATCCCCAATCCAAAATCAGAAATCAAAAATCCCAAATTGAAAGACCACCGATCACGCGGATTTCTCGGATAGAAATTGAAGTATCACCGACCACCATTCAGCGACGAGCAGACTGTGGAGATCACGCTAAGGGAAGCAGTAAGAACACGGATGAGACGGAAGAAAACGGAGACCCACGGATTGGGAAAAGAAGACCCGCGCAGCGGCGGAAAAAAGAGAAGGAACACTGATCTTCGCTCATCAACACTCATCAGACGAGCTCATCCCGAATAGTGGACATCAGTGTTTGTTAGTGTTCCTGATTTTACTGAGGAAGCGATTTAGTCGAGAACTTAAAACTCAACACTTCACACTGAAGACTGTTTCTGAAAGCCGATGACGCCGATCGAACGGATGAACGCACAACTTTCTCCCGGTGTTACGTGTTATTCGTCAGACGATTCCGGAGCACCTGAGGGAGTCTCTTTCTTCTTCCTCCACTCGGCAACCGATTGCACGACGACGTACAACGCGGGGATGACGAACACACCGAATAATGTTGCTGCCGACATCCCGCCGAAGACGGCGGTACCCAACGCGCGGCGAGAACCGGCGCCCGCACCCGAAGCAATCACCAACGGAATCACCCCCAGGATAAACGAGAATGCGGTCATCAGGATCGCCCGAAACCGTAAGTCGGCGGCGATCTCGGCGGCTTCCTGGATCGACTTTCCTTCTTCGTGCAGTTGTTTGGCAAACTCCACGATCAGAATGGCGGTTTTCGTCGAGAGCCCGATGAGAAGCACGATGCCGATTTGCGTGTAGACGTTGATGTCGTAACCACGCATTGCCGTCAAGGCGATGCCGCCCAGAATGGCAAACGGCACGGTGAAGATCACTGCCCAGGGAGCGAACCAGGCTTCATACAAAGCACACAGGAACAGATAGACCAGGACCACCGACAGGGCGAAAATGAAGGCTGCCGTATTGCCGGTCGCGACCTCCTGATACGCCGTCCCCGACCATTCATAATTCATCGTGTCGGGGAGTTTTTGATCGGCGATCGAGGCGATGGTTTGAATGGCCTGTCCCGAACTGACGCCGGGAACTCCCTGTCCCGTGATGGTGGCGGAAGGGACCGTATTGAATCGATAGATCACCTGCGGGCCCGCCACTTCATCGATGGTCAGCAGCGTACTGAGCGGGATCATACGACCGTCCTGGTTGCGTACCTGAAGTTGTTTGATATCTTCCGTTTTGGTACGGAACTGGTTGTCGGCTTGCGCCATCACCCGCCAGGTGCGAGAGTATTTGTTGTAATCGTTCACGTAGCTGGAGCCGAGATTCGTCTGCAGCGTTCCAAACACTTCGTTCAGCGGGATCCCGAGTTTTTTCGCTTTGACGCGATCGACATTCAGATACACTTGCGGCACACTGGCGGAGAAATTGCTACTCATGCGATTCAGTCGAGGGTTTTCCATGCCCGCCAGGACCAGTTCGTCGGCAAGCGTTTGCAACTGTTCTCCACCCATATTGCCGATATCGCGGAGTTGCATCTCGAATCCTCCGGCGGCTCCCAGTCCCTGAATGGCGGGTGGAAGAAAAGCAAAACAGAGACCTTCCTGAATCTCCTGCAACTTCGGTTGGATTTCTTGCACTGTTTTCCCGATGTGCTCGCGGTCGTCCCACGGCTTCATCACGACGAAGTACGTGCCCGCGTTGGGAGTGACGAGCGAGTCGAGTGCCGAATACCCATTAATTTTGATGATGTCTGCCACGCCGGCAGCGTTTTCCAGAATGTCGTCGATTTGCTCGAGCGTTTTCGCCGTCCGTTGCATACTGGCTCCATCGGGAAGTTTGGCGGAAACGAGAAAATATCCTTGGTCTTCGTCGGGAATAAATCCGCCTGGAACTTTGGCAAATCCGAAAATCATCAAGCCGGTGGCAACCAGCAGTAACAAAAACGCCAGACCGCTGCGGCGAATGAGTTGTCGGGTAATCGACATGTAACCGCGACTGGTTTTTTCGTAGCCGCTGTTAAACAGCCGAAAGAATACTCCGCGTGTTTGTGGTGATGGCCGCAGTAACATTCCACACAACGCGGGGGCCAGGGTGAGCGCGTTGATGGATGAAAAGATGGTGGCGACCGAGATGGTCAGAGAAAACTGGCTGTAGAGCCGTCCTGTAATTCCCGCCATGAAGGCCGTCGGTACGAAGACCGCCAGGAGGACCATCGTGGTGGCGACGACCGGTCCGGAAACCTCCGTCATCGCTTTTTTGGCGGCTTCTTTTGCGGAGAGTTTCTCGTCGTCGATGAGACGAACCGTATTTTCGACGACCACAATCGAGTCGTCGACCACAATCCCAATCGCCAGAACCAGCCCGAACAAAGTCAGGGTGTTGATCGAGAATCCGATGGCCAGCATCACCGCGAAGGTACCGATCAGCGAGACGGGAATGGTGATGGAGGGAACCAGAGTCGTCCGCAAGTCCTGCAGGAAGACGTAAACCGTCAAGACAACCAGGGCGATAGCGACCAGCAATGTCACGACCACTTCTTCAATGGAGGTTTTGACAAATGTGGTGGTGTCGTAGGCGATCCGATAATCCATGCCGGGCGGGAATTGGGTTTTGATCTCCTCCATCTTCGCGCGAACGGCGTCGGCGACTTCCAGCGAGTTGGCACCCGGCAGCTGATAAATCGCCACAGCCACTGAAGGCTGATTGTTCAGTTCGACATCCCACCGATAGGACTGAGCGCCTTCTTCTACGCGGGCGATGTCTCCCAGACGCAGTAATTGGCCTTCCTGGCCCACGCGGAGGATTAACTCCTCAAATTCTTCCGGTTCGGAGAGACGCCCCTTGGTGCTGATCGAATATTGAAAGTTTTGACCGGCGGGGGCCGGTTCCGCCCCTAATTGACCGGCCGCAACTTGAACGTTTTGCTCTCGGATTGCCTGCATCACCTCATTGGTGGTCAGGTTGCGGGCTTTCAGTTTTCCCGGATCGAGCCAGATTCTCATCCCGAGATCCTTCGCGCCCATGACGTTGACATTGCCAACGCCCGGCAATCGCGACAGATCATCCTTAATGTTGGTCGCGATGAAGTTACTGAGGTCAAGTTGAGAAAACTCACCATTCGGGGAGATCAGGTTCACCATTAGAACGATGGCCGTGGATCGTTTTTCGGTTTTCACGCCTTGCCGGGTCACCTCCTCCGGAAGAGACGGCATGGCGACTGCGACGCGGTTCTGGACGAGCACAGTCGCCATATCGATATCGGTGCCGACTTCGAACGTGACGACTAATTCGTAGGTCCCGTCATCCGTCGATTTCGAGGACATATAAATCATGTCTTCGACGCCGTTGACTTCCGACTCAATCGGAAGGGCGACCGTTTCGGCGACGACGCTGGCGGAGGCTCCTGGGTAACTCGTCGTGACGGTGACCGTGGGAGGAGTGATGTCAGGAGTTTGTTCGATGGGTAATAGCGGGACGGCAATCGTTCCGGCGAGGACGATCACAATCGAAATCACGGCGGAAAAAATCGGTCGATCGATAAAGAAATGACTGAACATGATGGAAAGCTCTCAAGAAACCGAGGTAAGACAGGCGAGACGCAACAGAACTCAGTTCTTCTCGGGTGGGCTTTCTGCGGGGGACTCCGCGTTGGAATCCGATTCACTGGGGGAAGGGGACTCGCCCTCGGTTTCTGAATCCTCGGATTGGACTTCCGGATAAGTTAAGGGGACTTGCGTGACCTTGGCATTCATTCCGGGACGCGCTTGTAAAAGTCCCGCGTGGATGTATTCAAAATTGGTTGGAACATTGTCGTCTTCCTTTGGCTCGGCCTCTCCGAATTTCCACATTGCGGTAATGTGTCGAAACCCCTCGTAGGTTTGCCCGAGTCTCACTCGATACTGTTCGATGATGTTGTCGTCATTCACAACCAACAGATATTTTCCCGAAAGGTCGGTGTTGATGGCGATCTCGCTGACCAGGACGGCGTTTTCAATGGGCTCGGTTTTGATTCGAATTCTGGCGTAGGCTCCCGGCAATATTTCGAAATCGGGGTTCGGCATCGTTCCTCGTAACAGGGAGGTTCCGGTATTCGGATCGATTTGATTATCGATCAACTGCAGTTGGCCGGAATGCGGGTATCCCGTTTCCCCTTCGAACCCGATTTCGAGTTCGACTTCCGAAATATCACGCGACTCACCGCGAGAGAGTTTCCGCAGGGTACTCAGCACCACTTGTTCGGGAGCGTCGAAGTAGATGTGGAGAGGATCCGTTTTTCGAATCGTGGTGAGCAACGTGAACTCACCCACGCCGACAATATTGCCCTCATCGACCAGTTTTTCTCCAGCGAGGCCTTGGATGGGTGAGGTGATGGTGGTGTAACTCAGATCGATCTGGGCTTGCTCCAGGGTCGCTTTTGCTTGCGAGACGGCGGCCTCTTCTTGCGAGACGACGGCTACCGCTTGTGAGGCGGTGGCCTTGGCGACGTTCAACTCTGCTTCTTTCTCGTCCAATTCGGATTGAGTGATTGCCATTTTCTCGAACAGTTTTTGTGCCCGTAGATAATTTTTATCGGCGAGGCTCAGTTGCGACTTCGCCGATTCGGCCTGCGCTTTGGCCGATTCGACTCTCGCGTTGGCGACCTCCACTTTCGCCAACGCCGCGTCGACTGCGGCGACATACGTTTCCGGTTCGATTTCAAAGAGTTTGTCTCCCCGGTCGACTTGTTTCCCTTCCGCGAACAGAGACTGCCCTGACAAGGAATCGTCTGAGTTCGTAGAGATCAACGTTCCGGGAACGCGCGCCCGAGCTTCGTAGATCGCGGAGGCTTCTGTTCGCCCCGTGACTTCCGCATACCGGGACACGGATCGGACTGCCGGTGGCGATGTCGAAACATTTGCTGTCGGCGTTTGAGAATTCTGAGGTTCGTCGGTTTTCGAACACCCCCACAGAGATGCTGTCAGCAGACTCAAAAAGATGATGTAACGGTTCACAGAAAATGCTCCTGTTCAAACAACATTTGCGGCAACGCTCTGGCAGAAATGTCGGACTGAATCGGTGGTGGTCATTATGATTGGGGGATGTGCCGCCGGATGCGGCAGAGGGGAAATCCCAGTTTATCCGGTCTCATCCCGAGTTTTCTCCTTTGAACAGAGGGATCTGAGTCATTTCCTGAAGAAATTCCAGTTGGATTTCAGGATAAGATCGCGGTTTTTCCTCAAATTCTGCTCATCACCAATGTTTTCGAGGTCAAATGCGAAATGGTTGAGGACGTGCGGTCAACCAACAATGGCGGAGCGCAAATGGAGCCTTTATCATCCCTTTGAGAGGAACCCCATGTCCGACTCATCGATCAACCAGCACTCCCCAGCCTGTATAAAGAAACTTTCCATGTCCTTACTCAATCGAATGACGGCGTTCGCGCTGGCGTCATTGACGATCTGCCTCATCGGGGGATCAAAAGAGACCACACACGCAGCAGACAATACGAGCGTCCCTAATGTGGTACTGATACTCGCCGACGACATGGGGTACGGCGATATCACCGCGCTCAACAAAAACAGCCGCATCCCGACTCCTCATCTCGATCGGCTCGCCCGCCAGAGTCTGACTTTCACCGATGCCCACGCCGCAGGCTCCTACTGTGTTCCCTCCCGTTACGGCCTGTTGACGGGACGCTATATGTGGCGGACTCGACTCGGGTCGGGAGGCAACCTGGCGAATTTTGCCGGAACCCTGATTGAACCGGGCCGCCAGACCATCGCGAACCTGCTCCAGCAGGCCGGTTACCATACCGGGCTCATCGGTAAATGGCATCAGGGAATCGACTGGAAACTCCACGACGAAAGCGAGCGGGAGCAGATTCGCATTGATCCCAATTACCAGAACTTTGAAAACATTGATTTCACCTCCCCGGCGTTGAGAGGTCCTCAGGATTATGGATTCGACGACTCGTTTGGAACCGCCGGTTCGGCGGAAATGAATCCCGCTGCCTTTATCGAGAATAACCGCGTCACCGTGATTCCTACGCTGACCTCGGCCCAGGCAAAAGCGAAACATGGCGAATGGTATGGCCGGGACGATAACATCGTCGCCGAGGGGTACAACATGGACCGCCTCGTCCCGACGCTCTCGGACAAAGCGTGTCAATTTGTCGAAACGGCCGTTCATACGAAGCCGGATCAGCCATTCTTCCTTTACTATGCGATGACCACTCCCCACAACCCGATCGTTCCTCACCGGGAATTCCTCGGGAAAAGCCGGGCCGGCGCGTATGGTGATTTCGTCGTCGAGCTCGATCATCACGTGGGCCGACTGCTGGGTAAACTGGAAGATCTCGGGGTTGAGGAGAACACTCTGGTCATCTTCACCAGCGATAATGGACCCGTGGATCGGACTGCCGGATATCGGCAGCGCTGGGTGCGTGGCGATACGATGATCTACGGGCACGACAGCAACGGTCCCTGTACCGGCTGGAAAGGGGGACTCGAAGAAGGGGGGCATCGCGTTCCCTTTTTCGTCCGCTGGCCTGCGAAGATCAAACCCGGCGAGCGTTGTTCCACAACGATCGTCTTCAATGATGTGCTCCCCACCCTGGCAGAAATCTTGAAGATCGAGCTGGACGAGGAGACCGCCACCGACGGCGAGAGTTTCTATCCAGCCTTAACGGGAGAATCGCGGCCCGTCTCCTTCCACAAGGCCATTATTCACAATCATCACAACGGCACCTTCGCCATCCGCCAGGGGCCCTTCAAGCTCGTCGTTCAGGGGCCGAAAACCATCGCCGAGGTGCAGGCGGACAACATTCCGGTGACCTACCGACTATATGACCTCGACCAGGATCTCGAAGAGAGCACAAATATTGCCGATAAGCATCCGGCGAAAGTGAAAGAGCTACACGTCTTGCTTAAACAATATGTTCGCGCCGAAGAGCAAAGTCCTGCCAGCCGGTAATTTCTGAGAAAGTGAGGGAGGGAGCGGGAGCGATCTGTTCTCGTATGATGGAAAGATTCCTGGCTTGAAGGCACCCGGCCTGCGTCAGGGGAGGGGAGCCGTCAGTGGAGTCGCCGGTGCTCCGAGAATTTTCTGAAATTGTGACGCGTATCGCTCGGCGGCCGTCAGTTCCATCTTCTGTGCGGTCTGGAGGAGATTGGCATTCCCGTTTTGGGCGGCGATGTCGCGGATCTGTTGGGCGACCTGCATCTGATGTTGGAGCTTCCGTTCCTCGTTGAGCAAGCGATGTTGTTGTTGGAGGGCGGGATCGTTCAGTTTCTGAATCTGTCGTTCGGTGAGTGGCTGATCGAGCGGATCGGCAAACTGGTTTTGATCGAACGGTGTCTCCGTGCCCCGTTGGGCCAGTTGGTCGATTTTCGCGTTCCGTTTTTCAAAATGGTCGAGTGCGCGTTGATCCATTTTGTCGGCGACGGATTTGAGATTCTCATTGCCGTTCAGTTCGGAGAGATCGCGTAGCTTCTGGGCGGTTTGCTGACGGTGTTGGAACTTGCTGAGTTCGTTTTGGCGCTGGATCGAGACAGCCCGATCCCGTCCGGTCAGTTTATTGAGACTGTTGCCGGTCCCACGATTCAACGACTTTCCGAAGTTCCCGGCCGGTTTTTGAGAGCTGGGAGAGAACGCTCTGGACGGTCCGCGTTTGAATCCGCTTTTCCGGGGACCTCCCCCTTTGCCCGGTTTTCCCTCGAGGGGCAGGGTGAGCAGGATCAGGCTAAGTCCAAGTGGCAGAATGAATTTGAGAAACATGGACGGATCTTTCTCGTCAGGTGAGATCGTGTTCTATTTGGAACCTAGCTCACAAAAAACGAGAGTCCACCGGCCTTTTGAAGAGATCGGGAAAACCACCAGTTGTGATTCAGAACCCGATACACAGGCTTTTACTCGCGATCGATGGGCGGTAGGAGGTGGCCCATTTTGGCGCGTTTGGTTTCCATGTAGCGTTCGCGTTCTTTTTCAGGAGGCGCGACGATGGGAACCTGTTCGACGAGTTTCAGGTCGAAGCCGGGGTAGATGAAGGCGTCCGCCTTTTTCGGATTGTTGGTCAGGAGACGGATATTAGCCAGGCCGAGATCCTTGAGAATCTGCAAGCCGATCATGTAATCCCGCATGTCGGATTTGAATCCCAGTTTGTGGTTCGCTTCGACGGTGTCGTAACCTTCGTCCTGGAGCTGGTACGCTTTGAGTTTGGCGGTCAGGCCGATGCCGCGTCCTTCCTGGGGAAGGTAGATAACGGCTCCGGTTCCTTCGCGGTGGATCATGTCCATCGCCATGTGCAATTGGTCGCCGCAATCGCAGCGGAGGGAGTCGATCAAATCTCCGGTGAAGCAGGAGGAGTGCATCCGCACGAGCGGTGCCTCGACCGCCGAGAGATCTCCCCAGACAATCGCCAGCGGTTCCTGGTCTTCGTGTTGCACGGTGTAGGCAATGACCTTCGGCGATCCGTAGTGGGCGGTGGGAATCGTCACTTCCACTTCGCGCGAGACGAGACGTTCGCTGATGCGGCGGTGTCGAATTAGTTCTTCAATCGAGATGATGGGGATCTCGTACTGATCGGAAATTTGTTTAAGTTCTTCGTAGCCGGCCATGCCGAGTCCGTTTTGACTGGCGATTTCGATCAACACCCCCACGGGAGTGAGATCGGCCATTTTCATCAGATCGACGGTGGCTTCCGTATGTCCCGCGCGACGCAGCACGCCGCCGTCTTTCGCTTTGAGCGGTTTGATATGCCCGGGACGGAGAAAATCTTCCGGTTGGGCTTTCGGATTGGCGAGTTCATTGAGCGTGGTCGCTCGGGCAATCGGGCTGACGCCGGTCCCGGCGTCGCGATGATCGATGGGGACTTGGAACGGGGTTTTGTGCGGGGCGGTATTGTCGTCGGAGTCGACGATCGGATTGAAGCGAAGTCGCTGCGCGATTTCCGCCGTCATCGGGGCGCAAAGCTCTCCACGTCCCACTTTCAACATAAAGTTGACCATTTCGGGGGTGATGGATTCTGCGGCGCAGACGAAGTCACCTTCGTTTTCACGTTCTTCGGCATCGACGACGATTACCATATGTCCTTCGCGGAGCGCTTTGATGGCGTCGTTGAGAGAGGACCACTGTTTTTGATCGGAGGACTCAGGCATGGGGGGCTCGATTATTAGAACTCATCGGGAGGTGCTTCTATATTACGCCGCTGGGGGCTCTCTGACCAATCCAGCCTCTCGAATTTCGGATTGAGGCAGGCCCAGACCCCGATTTTCGCTCAGAATCGTCATATTCGTGCAGAATTGCTGTTCTTTCGTTCCTTCACAGCGAGAGTTTTCCAGGGAGGAGATTTTGACATCCCTGAAGAAAATGTTGACATTACAGCGATTGTTGATATGTTGAAGGAAGGCTCTAAGCTATTGAATCAAGCGATTTTGGAACCTGGAGAGGCATTACGAACGACGCCTCTCGTCCTACCTAGATAACCCACCGCGCATTTCCCGCCCGCAGTTGGACCTGCCTCACGAAGAGGAGAGATTTTGATGCGTCACTTCCTATATAGTCTGTTCGCTTTCAGTTTGTTCTGGGGGCTCTCCCAGACAGGTCACGCCGTCGAACCGAAAGGGTTGGGTGATCCAGGGACACTGCAATCGATTCGAGTCGAGCCGAACCTCAACGGTGAGGGAGTGGCGATTCGCAGTAAAGACGCCCGGCAACAACTTTACGTGACCGGAGTTTTCAGTTCCGGACAGTTGCACGACTTTACCCGCAAGACGACTTATTCCACGAAACCTGAGGGGATTGTCTCAGTCAGTTCTGACGGACTGGTGACACCTTTGGCGGACGGCGACGTGAAAGTCATCGCGCAGGCGGATGGAAAACAGGCCGAATTACCGATTCAGGTTTCCGGTTTCGCACAGCAGACACCTATTAACTTTAAGAATCAAATCGTGCCGATCTTTACCAAGCTCGGCTGTAACAGTGGCGGCTGCCACGGAAAATCGGGCGGACAAAATGGCTTCGCGCTGTCGTTGCTCGGTTTCTATCCCGAAGATGACTTCGAATTTCTAGTGAAGGAAGCCCGCGGACGTCGACTCTTCCCCGCTTCGCCGGGGGCGTCGTTGCTGCTCACCAAGCCGGTCGGCCAATCTCCGCACGGGGGGGGTAAGCGAACGGAAGTGGGAAGTTACGAATACCGGATGATTTACCGCTGGATCGAGCAGGGAATGCCTTACGGCAGCGAAGAGGACCCGTATGTGACGGGGATTCGCTGTATGCCGGAAGGCCGCGTCATGGATCGCGGGGCTGATCAGCAGATTACAGTCCTCGCGGAATACAGCGATGGCAGCACCGAAGACGTGACCCGCATGGCGTTGTACGAAGCGAACGACAGCGAGATGGCGGAAGTGACCGAAGAGGGACTGGTGAAAACTCTGGACCTTGCCGGTGAAGTCGCTATTATGGCTCGTTATCAGGGACAGGTTGCCACTTTCCGGGCGACGATTCCGCTCGGTGCTCCGACCGATAATATTCCGGCTCCGAATAATTACATCGACGAAAATGTGTTTGCGAAGTTGAAATTGCTCGGCATTCCGGCGTCCGATGTCTGCGACGATGCGACCTTTTTGCGTCGCGTGAGTATCGACATTACGGGACGCGTCCCGAACGAATCCGAGGTGAGCGCTTTTATCCAAAGCGATGACCCGAAGAAACGGGAAAAAGTGGTCGATCGATTGCTCGAATCTCCCGCGTACGCCGACTACTTCGCCAACAAGTGGAATCTCGTGCTGCGAAACAAAAACCCCAAGAACGGCGAGGAAGAAGCAACCTTTGCTTTCTATCGCTGGATTTGGGACAGCATTTATGAAAACAAGCCGTACGACCAGTTCGTTAGTGAGTTACTGACGGCGAGTGGAAGCGTGCGGATGAATCCTCCGGTCGTCTGGTATCGTCAGGTGGCGACTCCGGAAGAACGCGTCGAAGATACGGCGCAACTCTTCCTCGGCTTGCGGATTCAGTGTGCCCGTTGTCACCATCATCCGTTCGAGAAGTGGAGTCAGAACGACTATTACAGTTTCAAAGCGTTCTTCAATCGCATCGGCACCAAAAGACAGGTCTCGCGTCAACAGTTTTTCACGCAGGCGGAACTATTCCACAATGTCGGAACCGCCACCGACCGCAATCCGCGTTCAGGAGCGACCTTGAAGCCAGCGGGACTGGGAACGGAACCGTTCGATATTCCCGAGGAACGCGATCCTCGCGCCTATCTGGCTGACTGGATGTCGTCGCCCGAAAACCCGTTCTTTGCGAAGTCTCTGGTCAATCGTTACTGGAAACACTTCTTCTCGCGAGGCATCGTGGAGCCGGAAGACGATATGCGGGAAACGAATCCACCCGCCAACCCGGAATTGCTCAACGCCCTGGCGGACAACTTCATCGAAAGCGGCTTCGATCTGAAACAACTGGTGCGTTCGATCTGTACCTCGAAAACGTATCAACTCAGTTCGCTGCCGAATGAATACAACCTCAAAGACAAGCAGAACTTCTCCCGTTATTATCCGAAACGACTGACGGCGGAGGTCCTGTACGATGCGTTCCACGATGTCACCGCGACGACCCAGGGTTACAGCGGCCTGCCGACCGGAACGCGAGCGATTCAGCTTCCCGATCCGGGTAAAGGACCGTACTTCCTGAAAGTGTTCGGACAGCCTGCCGGGGATACCGCGTGCGAATGCGAACGGTCTCAGGAAGCCAATCTGGCTCAGGCGTTGCACCTGTTGAACAGCAGCGAGGTGCAAAACAAGATTTCGTCCGGCAGCGGGCGTGCGTCGTTACTCGCCAAGGATAAGGATCGCTCAGACACCGAGAAACTCAACGAGCTTTATCGCTGGGTCTTTTCGCGGAATCCGCGGGCGGAAGAACTTTCCGTCGCGTTGGCACATATTAAGAAACATGAGGACAATCCGCAGGTCGCCTATGAAGACATCCTGTGGGCGTTGATCAACAGTAAGGAATTCCTGTTCAATCACTGATCGAGGCCCGTTTCCTCGCAGATTATTCAACGAGTCGGCCCGGTCTAACGGGCCGACTTTTTTTGATGGAGTCGCACGACTTGACGGGATTTTTTTCGACCCAGGGCTCAAGTCACGTTAAGATAAACAACATGCGATGAATGGAATTTTCATCGTTCCCACCTGACAGCACATACCCAAAAACACACAAATTCGCTTCCTGCCGAGTTCACTTGCTGATCCCTTCAGCGAGTACCACAAACCAACCGAAAGACGAGATCGGAATGGATATGTTTTCTTACCTGCGCATTACTGCTCTCACATGCCTTGTTTCTCTCGCCGTCACCGCGAACGCCCAGGTCGCTCAGGTGGGTGTGAATGCGATTTCCCCTCCGGGAGCCCAACGCGGGAAGACGATCGATGTCACGATCAGTAGCGGTAAAGATCTCGACATGCCGCAGGCTCTCGTCTTCAGTCATCCCGGCATCACCTCCAAATACAAAACAGGAAATACGTTTGAAGTCACAATCGGCGAAAATGTGCCGGTTGGATTTCACGACGTCCGTCTGCACGGCTATTTCGGAATCAGCAATCCGCGGACGTTTGTGGTCAGCGATTCTCCGGAGATTCTTGAAAACGACGACAACAATACACTCGAAAAAGCCCAACCGGTCGATCTCGGGACCATCGTCAACGGAGCCAGCAATCGGGCCGCTGATGTCGATTTCTACAAACTGAATCTTCCCGCCGACTACCGACTCGTCGCGGAAGTCGAAGCGCAAGTGATCGATTCACGAATGCAGGCTCAGATCGAACTGCTGGACGTGAACGGACGACGCATCGAACGCTCTCGGGGCGGGTATCGCGGCGATCCGGTTCTCGACCACACCGTGAAACAGGCGGGGGAATACTTCCTCAAGGTGACCGAGTTCAGCTATCGCGGCAGTAACGATTACTTCTACCGACTGCACGTTAACTCGCGACCGCACATCGATTTCCTCGTTCCTCCCTCCGGTCAGCCGGGATCGACCTCGGACTACACGGTCTACGGACGAAATTTGCCGGGAGGCGTTCCTGCGGGAGTGCAACTGGATGGTGTGGAGCTGCAAAAAATCAGTGCCTCCATCACGTTGCCTGCGAACCCTGAGGAGCATCAGCTTCAACATAACCTCCAGCCCGAGGAATCCTCGGCGGACGTCATGGGGTGGCGGTTGCCATCGGAGCAGGGGACTTCCAATGCGTTGTCGATTCATTACGCCGACGCTCCGGTGATTCTGGAGCAGGAACCGAACAACGAACCGGCTCAAGCCCAGAAGATTACCTTGCCTGCGGAAATTGGCGGTCAGTTCCAGGAAAAACTGGACGCGGACTGGTACGAATTCACCGCGAAACAGGGTGACGTTTATGCGATCGAGGCGTTCGGACAACGTCTCGGAAAACAGACCGATCCGCGTTTCATCGTCGAACAAGTGACCGTCAACGACAAGGGCGAAGAATCGGTCAAGCGACTGACCGATCAGGATGATCAGACAAGCTCGATCGGGGGAGACGACTTCAACACCCGTCACCGGGATCCCGCCTGGATGATGACCGTTCCCGCCGACGGTCTTTATCGTATTATGATCAGCGATCGCTACCGCGAAAATCGAGGGGATGCCAGTTTGCAGTATCGACTGGTGATTCGTCCCCAGAGCCCCGATTTCCGTCTGGTCGCGTTCGCCTCAACTCCCAATCCCGCCGCCAACCAACCCGGAACGCCGGGGGTTCTCGCCTTGCGTAAGGGAGACAACGGCTACATCGATCTTCTGGCTCATCGGAAAGACGGCTTTGACGGCATCATCGATATCAAGGTAGAAGGTCTTCCCGCCGGCGTCACCTGTCCCGGTGCCGTGATCGGCCCCGGCCAGAGTTCGTCTCGCCTCATTCTGACAGCCGCCCCGGATGCGGCGGTAGCCGCCGCCCCGATTCGTATTATCGGAGAGTCTCGTCTCGAGGATTCCCAGCTTCAGAAAGACTTGAAGGCTGCGATCGCGGCGATCAAACCCGCGGAAGACAAACTTCCCGCCCTGGAAAAGGCGGTTGCGGACGCGATGGCAAAAATCGAACCGGCTCAGAAGAAAGTGGACGCGGAAGGAGAAGCCGCCAAAGCAGAGCTGAAGAAGGTTCAGGATGCACTCAAAACCACTCAGGACAATCTGGCTACGGGCCAGAAAGCAGTTGCGGATGCGAAGCAGAAGGTCCAGACGCTGCAACAACAACTGGATCAAACAGCCAAACCAATCACTCACCGAGCGCGAACGGCATCGCTCATCTGGACCGGCAATCAAAACACCGGTGAAAACACCGATGCCCGCCTCACACGATCGCTGATGGTCAGCGTGATGGACGACCTCGCCGAGTTTCAGGCCGTGGTTACCGCTCCGACTCCTCGGGTCGAAGTCTCCCAGAGTTCGCAGGTTCTGGTTCCAGTGAAAGTGGAACGACGGGAAGGATTTGACAACAACGTCAATCTCACCTTCGCCGGTTTCGACGCCCGATCCAGCAAACTGCAGGTTGAGAACAAACCACTCAACAAAGGGGAGAACGAAGGGGTTCGCCGGGTTTTCGTGCCGAAAGATGCTCCGCCCGGAGCTTATACGTTGTATCTCACCTCGCAGGCCCAGGTCTCCTATGAACGAAATTCTCTGGCCATCGCGGAAGCGAAAGCCGCCGTCGACAAAGCGGAAGCGGAACGGAAGGCCAAAGAGGAAGCGAACAAAACAGCGACTGAAGCAGCTAAGAAAGCAGACGCCGATCTGAAAACTGCGGAGGCAAAACTGAAAACCGCGACGGATGCTCTGGCGAATGCTCAGAAGGCGAGACAAGCTTCTCAGGTCGCCGTCACTGCCCAGCAGAAGAAAGTCCAGGAGGCGGAAGCGACCCTGAAAACTCGCAACGAAGAGCTGAAAAAAGCTCAGGAAGCACTGGCGAAAGCCAAAGCGGACGCCGATGCGGACAAGGAGAATCAGGACAAAGCCAACGCCGTCAAAGTCGCCGAAGAACAGGTTCAGACGGCGACCAAAAATCAGCAGGAAGCGGCAAATGCCATCAAGGCGGAACAGCAAAAACTGACTCAGGCGGAAGCCGATTTGAAAGCCAAAACAGAGGCCGTCACCAAAGCCGAAACCGAGAAAAAGTCGGCTGAAACCGCCGTCGCTTCTGCCAAGGAGACCAAAACGAAAGCGGATGAAACCGCCAAGACTGCTGACGCCGCGTTTAAAGCCGCCACGACGGCCAAAACCAACGCGGACAAAAACCTGCAAAACGTGACCAATGCCAACAAAGCGAAAAACGTGAATCTCACAGTCCCTTCAACGCCGGTCGTACTGATCGTGAAAGAAGCTCCGTTCGAACTGACGGTGGCCCCTCCCGACGGCGGCAATTTGAAGAAGGGGGCCGCGATTGAAGTCCCGGTCACGATCAAACGAATCCCACGCTTTGACGGTCCCGTCACGGTCACTCTTCCGTTACTACCGGGCGTCGCCGGCTTGCGGGCCGATCCGCTGACGATTCCCGCCGATCAGACACAGGGAGTTCTCAAAATCCACGCGGACGAAAATGCCCCGGACGGCAAACCCGCGAATCTGGTGATTCGCGGAGAGGCTGAGTTTCTCGGGAAGGCTTCCGTCGATGCTCCCCTGAGTCTGAATTTGACCAAATAACCGTTTTCCAATTTTGTTTTCATCGAGTCCCTCGATTCCCAAACAGGTTTCCATCATGACACGCGTCATCGCTCTTGTTACCACGATTGTTTTGACCTCGCTGGTTTCCGCTTCGGCGGAAGACAAACTTCCCGTCATCACACCGGAAGACCCAAATCTGGGCCGACCGGTTGATTTCGAGCGAGATGTCTATCCGATTCTCGATGCTAAATGTGTCGCCTGCCACAACGTGGCGGTCGATGAGAGCAAACTGGTGCTCGAAGACGTCGAAGGGATCCTCAAGGGAGGGAAACGTGGTCCCTCCGTGGTCGCCAAAAAGCCGGAGGAGAGCTGGCTCTTCAAGGTGGCGAGTCGTACCGAAGGACCGGCGATGCCGCCGCAACCCAACTCGGTGGAAGCTCCGCCTTTGACGCCCAAAGAGCTCGGAATCCTGAAACAATGGATTCTCGAAGGTGCCTCCGCCGGGAGCGGTGCCGCCAAGATGGTCATCAACTGGGGGCCGGTTCCGGACGAGATCCACTCCAGTTACAGTCTCGCTCTCTCACCCTACGCACAACTGGCGGCGGTCGGTCGGGCGAATCAAATCGACATTTACAACATGGCGACTCAGCAGAAGATTGCCCAGCTCAAAGATCCCGCCTTGGCGGACCTCAAAGTTCAGGACAAGCTGTTGTACCCCGACGGCGCCCCGCATCAGGACTTCGTGCATGCGTTGGCGTTTCATCCGTCCGGGAAGCTCCTCGCCAGTAGCGGCTATCGGGTGATCAAGTTGTGGCAGCAACCGCAAAATGTCCGCATTTGGGAAACGGCGCCTCTGGAAAGCGAAGTCAGCTCTTCGACCGTCTCCGCCGACGGGAAGCTGGTGGCGGTCGGGTATTCCAACGGAAAAGTCGTCACCATCAACGCCGCCGACGGAAAACTGGTGAGTGAGTTCACCGGACTGACGGCCGCCGTCACAGGCGTCTCGTTCAAGCCGGACAGCACTCAATTGATGGCGGGCAGCCAGGACAAGAAAGCGATTGCCTGGAACGTTGCTGACGGAGCGGTGGCGGGGGAGATCGTCACTCCGACCGAAATTGAATCGCTGACGTTGAACAAAGACGGAAGCCGGCTTCTGACGGGGCATCGCGACAACATCATTCGCGTCTGGGAACTGCCGGGTGTCGCGAAACCGAAAGAGGGAGAAACCGACATACAGCCGCTGGCGGAACTGAAAGGTCATAGCCAGCCGGTCACCTCGCTCCTCGCCCATCCGACCGACCCGAATCAGTGTATGTCCGGGGCCGCCGATAATACGGCACGACTCTGGCGTCTGGATAACGGTCAAAACCTGCGATCGTTCACGCACGGCAGTCCGGTTTTAGGGACCGACATCAGTGCAGACGGGACGCTGGTCGTCACTGCCGGTCAGGATGGCTTCGCCCGCGTGTGGCGCGCCGACAACGGTCAGAAAACCGCAGAGGTCTCGGGAAGTTTGCAGGCGATTCATAACAACATCGTGAAGGCGGAAGCCGCTTCCGTCGCCAAGCAGAAAACCGGCCTGGCGGATGCTGCGGTGAAAGCAGACGAGAAATCGGTCAACGAACGGACCGAAGCTCTCAAGAAAGCCAACGAGGCAGTGACCGAAGCGGACAAAAAACTGAAAGAGGCCCAGGACAAACTCAAAACCGCGCAAGAAGCTTTCGATAAAGCGAAGGCCGAGTTTGACGCGAAAAAAGAAGACAAGGATTTAGAGAAGAAATTCAAAGACGCCGAGACAGCACTCAATAAAGAGAAGGATGAATTAAAAAAGGCCGAGGAAGCGAAGAAAGTCGCCGACAACGCGGTCAAGCTTTCCGATCAGGCTCTCAAAAAGTCGCAAGCCTCTCTCGCAGAACGTAAACAAACACTGGAAGCTGCCACGCAGCACCAGACCACGGCGGACAACGAAGCGAAAGCCGCGGCCGAAGCGATCAAAACGACCGTCAAACCCTTCCATGCAGTCGCGTTTTCTCCGGACGGCAAGACGTTCGCCACAGCGGCTGAAGACGGGGTGTGGACTCTCTGGAGCAGTGCCGACGGGCAGGGGATCGATACGTTCCAACGTTCGGCAGCTCCGCTGACCGACATTCACTTTGTCTCTGCGTCACAGGTTCTGACTGCCGGTCAGGACAAGCAACTCGCCCTCTGGAACGCGAACCCCGCGTGGGAACTGGTGGCTCGACTGGGACCTCCCGCCGACAAACCGCTCGACGTTGCTGATTCGGTTCTGGAAGACCGGGTTGTGTCTCTCGATTTCAGTCCCGACGGTAAGTTGCTGGCGTCCGGCGGAGGCGAACCGTCTCGGAACGGGGAATTGATCATCTGGGATGTTGAGAACAAGGCCGTCAGCAAAAACATCGAAGAAGCGCACAGTGACACGGTGCTGGGGGTCGAATTTTCGTACGACGGACAATATCTCGTCTCGGGGGCGGCGGACAAATTCGCCAAACTCTTCTCAGTCGAAACGGGGAAACTGATTCGTTCGTACGAAGGACATACGCATCACGTGATGGATGTGACGATCAAAAAGGACAACTCCGAAATCGCCACAGCAGGAGCCGACAACGCGATTAAAATCTGGAACGTTGAAACGGGTGAGCAAAAGCGAACCATCACCAATTATTCCAAGCAAGTCACCTCCATCCAGTACGAAGGGGATAAGGACAATATCCTCAGTTGCGGCGGTGACAAAACGGTTCGCTTTCATCAAACGGCCAACGGACGCAACTTCCGCAATTTCGGAGGGGCCACCGATTACCAGTATGCCGCCACCGTTTCGCGCGACGGGAAGTATGTGCTTTCCGCAGGGGATGATGGAGTGCTGCGAATCTGGAACGGCACGAACGGGCAGGCCATCGCCACGCTCGAGCCTCCGAAACCGGAAGAGACGCAACCCGTTTCGACCACAAATTAGGGAGCCTGGCGGCTCTTTCCGCTGGCTTGCAGTCTGTGACTCGAATCGCGACACTTGAGCTCCGTATCTGGGCCCGCTCGTTGACTCTTATTCCGAGAAGTATCGATGTCTCAAGAACTGTATCAACGCATCCTCACCGAACTCGAATCGCTCGTTCTGATCGATCCGCATACGCATATCAACCCGCATTCCGCCGCTTCGACCACGCTGGCGGACATTATGGGGTATCACTACTACACAGAGCTGGCTCATTCTACCGGCCTACCCAAAGATCAGATCGAGGAACCGGGACTCGATCCGAAGGAAAAAGTCGGGCGTCTGGTCGAGAAACTCCACACACTCGAAAACACCGCCCAGGTGAGCTGGTTGTTGGAAATCTGTCGTGAGTTTTTCGACTTCGACGGTGAGATGTTGACACCGAAGAACTGGGAACAGGTTTACGACACCGCGTCGGCTAAAATGGCGCAGCCGGACTGGGAACAACAAGTTCTCAAGCAGAGCAAACTAGAGCAGGTGTTTCTGACGAATGACTTCGACGATCCTCTCGAAGGCTTCGATACGTCGTTGTATATTCCCTGCCTGCGGACCGACGATCTTGTATTTCATCTTACCAAACCGGAAACCCAGGAACGGTTACAGAAAGTGACCGGGGAGATTTGCGGTTCGGCGGACGAACTTCGTACGGCGATCGGGAAACTGTTCGAGCATTTCACCGCCAATAACGTCAAAGCCTGTGCGATTTCATTGCCGCCTGATTTCGCTCCGGCTCCCGTCGATGCGGCCAGAGCCCATACGGTTGTCACGAAAGCGCACCAGGGGAAGGAACTCTCGTGTGACGAATCTCGGGATCTCTCCTGCTTCGTCTTCTGGACATTGGCGGAATTTTGTTCGGAGTACAATCTGCCATTCGATTTGATGATCGGCGTGAACCGTCGCGTCTACGAAGAGGGGGTGTATCAAGGGCAGGATTTGTACGATAAACGGACTTCATTGATCCAGTACTCGAAATTGTTTAATGCGTTTCCGAATGTCACATTCCCGGTTTCGGTGCTGTCCCAGACCAGTAAC
This sequence comes from Planctomycetaceae bacterium, assembly GCA_014762625.1. Classification (GTDB taxonomy): domain Bacteria; phylum Planctomycetota; class Planctomycetia; order Planctomycetales; family Planctomycetaceae; genus JABURQ01. The sequence continues at coordinate 19,958 of JABURQ010000133.1, forward strand.
CAGGAACTGGTCAGTTACAGTTGGATCTTCCCGAACGTCGTGACGAACGGTCACTGGTGGTATTCGAACATTCCCGCCTATATCGAACTCGATTGCCGCAGCCGGTTACAGGCCGTGCCGCAAACGAAGCAGATCGGATACTACAGCGATATGTACAAGTTGGAATTCGCGTTGCCGAAATTCGCCATGTACCGTCGAATTCTCGCCAAAGTCCTCTCGGAAGACTTCGTCCAGGGGCGTGGCTGGTCGGAAGAAAAGGCGGTGTCTCTCGGCCATTTGACGCTGCGAGGCAACGTCGAGACAATCTTCCAGATGTAATTGTTCGGAAATCCGCACGGTCCGCGTCGGAAAAATATTCCCGATTGCGTCACTGTAAACGGGCGTCTAGAATCGATTTCCATTTATCTTCTTGTTTGCGGAATCATTCCATGTCGAAACTGGTACTCCTCCAAGGCGGACAGGCCATCCCCTATGCACTGACGTCAGAGCAGACTGTGATCGGACGGCTGCCGGAGTGCACCATTCAATTGCAATCCAACATGGTTTCGCGCAAGCACGCAGAAGTTTTCAAAGCGGGCGATAAATTTCTGGTGAAAGATCTCGGTAGCGGCAACGGTACCTTCCTCAACGGTAAGAAAATCGAAGAACCGACCGAACTGAAGCATAACGACCGACTCAAACTCGGTCCGATGCTGTTTCGGTTTGAGCTCGACGAGGGGCCTCCTGATCCTGAGGAGATAAACGATAACGATTTTCTGATCGACAATATCGAAGGCTCGACGATCATGGGGACCGCCTCCAACGTCGACGGCTTCGGCATGTTGGATGTCGCCCCGGAAGCCAAGCTGAAGGGCGTGCTCGAGATCAGCCGAAATCTCGCCGGCTCTGTTGAGATCGGTAACATTCTTCCTAAAATTCTGGACACTTTGTTCCGAATATTTCCGGCGTCGGATCGAGGATCGATTGTCCTGAAAGATCCCGTAACCGGTCATCTTCGTCCTGCGGCTCAGAAACATCGAAACCCCGCGGATGACGAAACCGTCAAATTAAGCCGCACGATCCTGAACAAAGTGATTCAGGAGAAAACGGGAATTCTCTCCGCCGATGCCAGTAGCGATCAGCAATTCAGTGCGGCGGAATCGATTTCAGCATTATCGATTCGATCGATTATGTGTGTGCCGATCATCGATCTGCAGGGCGAAGCCATCGGGGCCATCAATCTCGACACTCAAAACCCGATCTCGAAATTCAAACAGCAGGATCTGGAGATCCTGCTCGCCATCGCCGGTCAGGCGGGGCTCACCATCTCCAATACGCGACTTTATGAATCCCACCTGCAGAAGCAAAAGCAGGATAACGAGATGAAGATCGCGCATAACGTGCAAATGGCGCTTCTCCCCGAGACGCTCCCGGACATCGAGGGGTATTCGTTCTTCGCGTCTTATGAAGCGGCTCAGGCGGTCGGTGGAGATTATTACGACTGTTTTACGATCTCCGATAATCGGTTGGTCGTGTCCTTCGGTGATGTGGCGGGGAAAGGAGTACCAGCGTCGCTGGTGATGTCCCGGATCGCGAGTGTCGTCCAGTGTACGTTGAAGCATGAAACGAACGTGGAAATCGCGATGCATACCATCAACAATCTGATGAGTTCGAATAGCATCGACGGACGATTCGTCACCTACGTTCTGGGGGTGATCGACTTGAACACTCACGAGGTGACTTTTGCCAACGGCGGCCATATGTGCCCGCTGGTGCGGAAAGCGGACGGTTCACTTTTGGAGGTGGGGGAAGAAGAAATCGGTATCCCGGTCGGAATCATGGAAGATTATGAGTTCGGCGTCGTCTCTTACAAAATTGAGCCGGGTGAAACGATCGTCATCTATACAGACGGTGTCAGTGAGGCGATGAACGAGCAGCAAGAACTCTACAGCATTGAACGGCTCAAAGAAGTCGTCACTAAGAATAGCAGCGATCCGGAAGAACTTGGGATCGCCATAAGAGAGGATGTCCGTCAGCACGCTAACGGACATCCTCAGAATGACGATATTACCTTAATGACTTTTGGACGCATCGGGGAGTAACTCGCAGGCCGACGCTTAGAGCTTGTCTTCTAATTCGCTTTCGAGGCGAGAATGAGCAAACTGTTGCCCGATTAAGGCGGTCGAAACAGTCGAATCCTCCAGATTCGACGATGCAGACCAACGAAAAGCGGGTGACTGGCTTGCCATTCGTCGCCAAAATGGAATTTGAAGACAGGCTCTCAAAAGTCTTTTCGTTTTTCGTAATTGATTTCGCTCGGTTCGGCGACTTTGCGATAGCCCATCGCATGGATGACTTCCAGCACTTCACTCCAGGTGGGGAATTGACGATGGCTTTGGCGTTTGTAATCGTCCATGGCCTTCATAAATTCAACTTCTGCGACATCGTAATCGCGTTCGCAAGTGGTCGGATCGATCTGCTTTCGACGTTCTTGTTTGCTATCGGACGAACGGAAGTCCGATGTTTCCCCAAGCTCTTGAGACGTTTTTTTGGGGGAAGTTTTCTTCTTCGCTGATTTCACCTGAACACTCATTAATCTCATACCTCCGTTGAATCTGGAATTCCATCGCTACCGGCCAGCGTCAGGCGAGTAACGATTCCGTAGAATTTGTGGTGATTAACGACGGACGTCGCACGCGGAAGTATGACACCTAAACCTGAAGGCATCAGAGTTTTTTCTGAATTAGAGGATTCTCACCCCTAATTCCTAGGTGATCCCTCCAGTTTGTTGGCTCTTTGCAACATTTGCAATTGTTTGAATTTTCGGATAGCGTCGATCGGAGGTATTATTCCGGTTGTATCACGGCTCCCCAGAAGAGACTCCACCCTCCCTCCCGGCACAACCAGGTGCCGTAGATGCCGTCAAAAAGTTGCAGAGTATCCGCCGTCAGCAGCAACGATTCTTTTGCTGAAGGTCGTCTTTCTTCCGGAACGTGAAACATTTCCAGCAGTTCGTCCGGCTGTTCCTCGAGGACTTCACGAGTCGTATTGAAATTGATGAACACTCCTGCCTGGGAATCGGCGAGATCGCGATCAGTAAGGTAAGTAAGAGGACCTGTTTGGGATGAGGAGTCGCTCTCTTCCAAAACCGCCCGGCGCGCCCGATCCTGGTTCGACGCAAGGAACAAACGCTCTTTCGTCACCACGACCGACGGTTCCAGGACTCGTCGGGAGGAATAATACGAGATTTGCGTGTTCCCGGTCAGGTCTTCGGTGGTGACGTCCGTTGCCGAGTTCCCTTCGGAGATCGCCAGAAAACGGATCGCCGAACGGAGCAGATTATGAAGAGAATGTGGTAAATTCGGGCTTTCCTCCCAGTCTCGGTCCAGCGACGCACTGACCAGCAAGTTAACGGGATGCTTCGACTGGGAGTCTTCGCGCCGGATCTCGAACGACCAGTGATTTCCCATGGAGGGCAAGAGGTCCGTATAAGGATCTTTGTCAAACAGCAAACCTTTCAATATCGTCCGGAGATATTGTTGATCCTGATTCTCGGTCGACTGACGATCGAGAATTCTGCCGACAAGATCCAGTCCTCCGCGTCCCGTCATGGCGGCCAACGTTTCATCGGAGGCCACACCGAGAATCCCAGCTTGGCCCGGGTAGGTGGCTCGGTATCGCGAAAGAAGTTTCGGTTCTTTTCCGGGTTGGTAGTTAAAATGAACGCCGGCATGGAGTCCTTTTTCGGTATCCACTTCCAGGACCACACTCGCGGCTGACTTCAACTGCTTTAATAAGATCCCCTGAGGGCCATCGATCTCGGGGACCTCGACGACGCCTCCCCACAGCTTCGGGCGAAACCAGACTCGAATCCAGCTCTGCTCGCGAATGCGCGACATCGATTGCTTCCACACGGGATCTTGCGCCAGTGGCTTCTCGACAGCCGCTTTTTTTCCCTCGGCAATTTCACGGATGAGCGATTCTCGATCGCTCATCGCAAACAATCCCTCCCGGAGCAGATAATAAACGGTCGCCCGGTCCGTGACCCGTTTCCAATAACCTGCCTGCTGTTGAGTGACTGCGGCTTTTTCCAACACATTCCACAGATCGAGCAACCGCTCGGCATCTTTCAATTGTTTGGGAGTCGTCAACAGCAGGCCGGAAGGGCCACCTTCTGCCTGGGGATAGACCGCCAGCACGGCTTGTTTGCCGATCAGGTTGAGAATCGCTTTGGGAACAGGTTCGCCCAACAACCCCTCAATTTGAGAGGCTGTCTGTTTCAACTTGGAGACGTCGGAACTCGCCGACCAACTCTGATACAGAGTCAACGATTCCAATCGTTGCCGAAGAGGAGACTGTGCCAACTCTTCAGCACGAGCGGGAAAGTCGTCCACCACAATGCACAAGCCGGCGTCATTCCGAACGCGATCTAACAGATCGCTCGCCGATACCGATGCAATCGGCGCGACGAGGATCACGAGAGAGGCCAGAGTGGCAAGATTCATAGGTCTGTCTCCGAAGAGGCCGTTGTCTGAAAATCTAAAAGAAATGTTGTGAAAGCTGAGGTGGAATTAGGTTCCCGTTTCGGGAAGCAGGGCTGTCAGAAAGCCGAACGATTGCGTCATTTCCGTTCGCAAGGGCTCCAATTCGCGAGGAATCAGTCGGCGTTCCGGTTTCTCAATGTTTTCTGGAGCGGGCGAAAGGTTGTTATCCGTGACGACCGCTTTTTTAAGAGGAGTGATGGTGGATTGTGCCTGCCCCAGCAAACTTTCGTAGGCACTTCGCGTTTCATCGAGAACCCTCTGCATGTCAACTTCGGGTACTTCTTCCGGGGGGGGAGTATGGATGTCCGTCTTCACCATGACGTTCGGTTCGTCGGGAACGTCGCGATTTTGCATAACAATCACCACCAGAATGACGGCGGCGATGGTGGCAAAGAGAAAGAAGAGTCCCGCACGCTCAGGGGGGTGATGAGCGCCTGCCGGGGAGACGTTATCATGGTTTTCCAGGCTTGCCAGGACCCGATCGCTGAGATCCGGTGCCGTTTCGATTCCGGACCATTCTCCGACCGCTCGTTCCAGTAATTGGTGATCGGCGCACAATTTCCGGCACGATTCGCATCGATTGAGATGGTCGCGCCAATCGTCGAAGGGAGGAGACAACCTCCGTTCGACGGCCCGTTCCAGTTGTTGTTGTAGTTCACGGCAATTCATAACTTATCTCCGGTACAACTCCGCGTTGTCTTAAAATTTCCGCCAGCTTTTTGCGAGTGCGATGCAACCAGGTTTTGATCGTCCCTTCGGGATGACCGAGAACTTCCCCCACTTCCGCACAGTTCAAGTCGTGCTCGTGAAACAGCAGAAAACATTCCCGGTGATCGGGTTGAAGTTCCTGCAGCGCTCGATCCAGCTCTTCCGCCAGATCGAGGCGGCCGGGATTCTGGTCGATGGCTCCCGGTTCCCGTGGATAGTGGGAGGGAGGCGGTTTTTTCGTTCGTTTCATCAAAGCGGTCCGGCAGCGGTTCGCGGTGATCGTCAACAGCCAGGGCTTCATCGGGCGGGTCGGATCCCATCGGTCGAGTGCGCGAATCGCGCGAACCAGTGACTCCTGGGCCACGTCTTCCGCATCCTCGTAATTTCCCAGCATTCGATAAGACAGAGCGAACATCATTTGCTGGTAGCGTTGTACAAACTGACGCTGCGCATCTCGATCTCCTCTCAGGCATCGATTTACAAGTTCAGCGTCTGTCGGAGTCACGCCATGTTCCTACCGAAAACCAGATCAAGTCCGTGATGGCTGTGTCTGACTTCACTTACCCGGATGGTCGGAGAAGGGTTTCAAGAGTTCATCCAGAAACAAAAAAACGCCACTTTTCCAGAAGAAAAGAGGCGTTTGAGAATTCGCAAGGAATCGTAGCGGCTATTTCTGGATACATTCCCGGGCAACCTGACGAGCCGCTTTCCAGGCATGCTTGATCGTAAACGCCCGAGCTTCGATTTGCTCTTCCGTGTAAGGGCGCGTGCCCTCACTGGTTGGTAAACCGGCCAAGCTCAATGTGAGGGGCATTAAATCCAGAAATTCCCGGTATCGCCGCTGAGCGTCATCCGGTTTTTTTTCTTCAGCCATAGCATCTTCCAATCATCAATCTCAGGGAGAGTCTGATCGTCACGGTCATTGATTTTGGGTGACTAACGACGTTGACGCATCTTATTCAGTAAGTCAGCGGCAGTATTCGAAGGATTGGCGTCGTCGGGTTCTTTGTTTTTCGAGGCACCGCCTCCCGAACCAATGACCACATCATCCTTGGCACCCGTTTCCGAGGGATCAGGCAAACTCACTTTCGGCATATTTGCAGGTGGCTCGGGAGCCTCCTCGGAAGATTGTTGGGGCTGGGGTTGTGGCTGTTGCGGCATCGGTTGCTGCGGATAATAGGGATAGCCGGGAGGAGGGTACGGCATGCCCTGCGGAGGATAATATCCCGGCGGGAATTGGGGATAGTAGCCTTGCTGCGGCATATTGGGCCACGGCTGTTGAGGCTGCTGTGGTGCCTGATTCGGATCGAACGTCGGAATGGTTCCGGTGTCGCCGGTATTTTGTTCGCTGAACTCCTCCGTGGGAGAATCGGCCTGTGGGTCATCACCGAGAGGAAGCGAGACATCCACCAGAGTTTCCGAAGAAGATACTTTCTCGCTTTCATCCTTGAGGATTCGAGAATCATCATCGAGCTGGAATTCATCGGCAGGTTCGATCGAGGAGTCGTCAGTTTGTTTGAGGACGACCTCAAAATCCAGGTTGCCGATTCGCACGCGATCTCCGGACTCCAGCACGCGCTGTCCTTCGAGCCGCTCGTCGTTGACCAACGTGCCATTGGTGCTGCCGAGATCCCGCAGGCGGAGCGTGTAATCATCCAATGTAAAGACACAATGGTGACGACTGACCATATCGCTGTTCGGTCGCAGGTGGCAGTCGCGTTCCCGACCCACCAGAAATTTCTTGTTCAATGCAATGGACTTGCCCGCTTGCTTGCCTCCGAGCACTTTTAATTCCGCTTGTAGCATTCTTGTGACCCCGCGTTTTCAGAATAATGGAATCGTACTCGTCGAGCACGATGCTCCCATGACTCAGGAAATCTCCCTGTCATCGGGAAATGAAGTGGTGTGCGTCCCAGTAGGTTGGAATGATCAATAACGCGAAAGGAAAATCAATGAAAAGAATGAATGAAGAGAGATCGGATTCTCTCAGATTACTCATCCCGTCAAAAAAATGGGTAAAACCCTCACTCGTGAAGGTTCGAGGCCGTAATCAATAAATAACTAACGACTTATGTCACGTTATCACCGCTTTGGAAACTTGTCAACGAAATTTCGCAGCGGTCGGATGGGGAAAGTCCCTATTTTTGAAGGGTTTGGTCCGATTTTCTTGACCGCCCAAATCTCTTGTCGGGATAGCGGTATTTCTCTTCTATCAAAAGGCGGCTTCTCTCCAGAATTTCCTCTGGTAGGCGCCCAGAATTCCGGGGATTATTCCAGAGTCTTCGTACTCCGGACACGAACTCTTCACACAACAAAGGTTGGCTGAGGGAAGCTGTCTTTTCTGTCAGGTTTGTGATTCCGGGAAACTGGGGCGCGTATTCCGACTGTGTCCAAAGGATGCTCCCGTGTTGCAGAATCGCTCCTTTCCGGCGTCGTTGCGCGCTGCCGACAATTTTGTGCGCGCCGCAGACGAGGTCTCGTTCGTCTCCTCGCGAGTAACACAAAAAGGGTTCTCCTTGCGGGAATGATTTAGGGGTGCCGCGAAACTCGACTTGGAAAGATTGATGCGCCAACGCTGCCTGAATGAGGCGATGGATGTCCTGATAGAGTTGTGCAGGGTCGTCTTTCCAGCGGCTTCCCGCCGGAATCGAGCAGGAATATGTGATCTCATGGTGATGCAGGATGGCGCCACCGCCGGAGAGACGCCTGACGACGTCGAGCGATTGCATCTCTTCCGGAATCGCTTCCGGCTCGTAGTCCTGAAAATATCCCAGAGAGATTGTCGGAGAAGACCAGCGGTACAGGCGGAAGTGACCGAGACCCTCTTCGATCGCGCGTTCGAGGAGGGCTTCATCGATGGCCATGTTGGCCATGCCCGACGCGGTTTCACATTCGCTGAAAATTTCACAGCGGACCGAGTCGGACATCGTTCACTTCCTTCGGGATCGCATCACTGTGCAGACCATTTAAGCACCGGCTTACGCGCTGCGGCGACGTCGTCGGGGCGACTGTGCATCGTTGAATGGGGAGCCTGGTGCAGAAAGTCGGGTTCTTCCTCAACGATCTGGCGGATGGCATCCGCGAAAGCATCGAGTGTCGCTCGCGACTCCGTCTCGGTTGGCTCGATCATCAGGGCTTCCGCCACGACCAAGGGGAAGTAGACCGTCGGGGCGTGGAAACCGAAATCGAGCAATCGTTTGCCGATATCCATTGCCGAGATCCCCTTTTCTTTTTGCAAGGTCTTGGCAGAGGCGACGAACTCATGCATGCAGCGGTCGCCGTTGGGGACGGGCAGGACATCCTTCAATTTGGCCAGCAGGTAGTTGGCGTTGAGGACAGCCGTCTCCGAAACTTCCCGAACACCTTTCGGTCCCAAAGTGCGAAGGTAAAAATATCCTCGCAGCAGGATCCCGACGTTGCCGAAAAATGACCGCACGCGACCGATCGACTTTTCGGGATCGGTCAACGAGTAACGAGGATTCCCGTCGGCATCTTCGGACTTGGTCAGGATCGGACCCGGCAGGAACGGTCCCAGAAAATCACGAACGGCAATCGGTCCCGATCCGGGACCGCCGGCACCGTGCGGTCCGGTAAACGTCTTGTGGACGTTGTAGTGCATCATGTCGCCGCCGAAATCTCCCGGACGGGTGATTCCGAGAATGGCGTTCATGTTCGCGCCGTCGATGTAAACGAGTCCGCCCGCCTCGTGCATGAGGCGACTGATCTCGGCGATCTCTTTTTCAAACAACCCGACTGTGTTGGGGTTGGTAATCATGAAGACTGCGGTCTGTTCGTCGATGTTTTCCTTCAATTCCTCCATATCGACGAGGCCGTCTTTGGTGGAATTGAGCTGCACGCAATCGAAGCCGGCAATCGCCGCGCTGGCGGGATTGGTGCCGTGAGCGCTGGCGGGGAAGAGGACTTTCTTGCGATCCTCGCCTTTATCCTGGAAGTAAGCGGCGGCCGTCAACAAGGCGGTCAATTCGCCCTGAGCTCCGGCGGCAGGCTGCAAGGAGACGGCGGGAAGCCCCGCGATCTCACCCAGCATTTCCTGCATCTCGTAGAGAATCGCCAACATCCCCTGAATGCGATCTTCGGACAGGTAAGGATGCAGATCTCCGATGCCGGGAAGTTTTGCCCAGCGTTCGTGGCGTTTGGGATTGTATTTCATTGTGCAACTCCCCAGCGGGTAGAAGTGAGTGTCTACCGACATGTTGAGTTGCGAAAGATTGACGAAATGACGCACCACATCCGCTTCCGTCACTTCGGGAAGAGGAGGGGGCTCCTCGGCCAGTTGATCGGCGGGCAGATACTCGCTGAGCGGTTTGACGGGGACGTCGGCTTGGGGAAACCGTGTGGCGCGGCGGCCCGGTTGCGAGAGATCAAAAATCAGTTTGGTGGCTTGTTCGTTACGCATGTTGCGCGAGCATCCTTTCCGAAATTCCGTTGGCCAACACTTCCGCGAGGCTATCGATTTCTTCCCGCGTTCGCTTTTCGGTGACGGCCACCAAAAGCAGGTTCTCGGTTTCGCTTCCGATTTCCTCTTCGAATTGAGAGAGCTTCGGTCCGAGCCCCAGACCCGATTCAGCCGCTCGATCGATGACGTCTTTCGCCGAGACAGGGCAGCGCAGAACGAACTCTTTGAAGAAGGGACGATCGAAGGCGAGTTCGTAACCGTCTACCGCCGTCAACTTCTCGGCCGCGTAGTGGGCTTTCTGGCAGCAGAGTTCGCCGACTTCCTTGAGCCCCTGAGGGCCGATCGACGTCATATAGATCGTCGCTCGCAGCGCGAGGAGCCCTTGGTTTGTGCAAATGTTGCTGGTCGCTTTGTCTCGGCGAATATGCTGCTCTCGTGCCTGAAGATTCAGAACGAAGCAGGGAGCGCCGAGTCGGTCGTTTGTCGTTCCGATGACGCGTCCCGGCATCTTTCGCATATATTCCTGGCGACAGGCGAGAATTCCCAGAAAGGGACCGCCGTACTGCATCGGAATTCCCAACGGCTGACCTTCGGCAGTCACGATATCAACGCCCATATCACCGGGGCGCTTGAGGACGCCGAGACTCAAGGGATCCACCGAACAGATCAATAACGCTTCCTTCTCGTGAGCCGCTTCAGCGAGTTCGTGGACCTGTTCCAGATTGCCGTAGAAATTGGGATTCTGGATGACCAACGCCGCGGTCTCCTCGTCGAGCGCCGCTTTGACGTCTTCCAGGTCGGCGGTTCCGTCAGCCGTTCCGATCTCGACCAGCTCCGCTCCCTGCAATTTCAGGTAGGTCTTCAGCACCTCCCGATATTCGGGATGAACGGATTTCAGGACGGCCACTTTCTTCGACCGTCGCGTGACGCGCATCGCCATGAGAGCGGCTTCGGTAATCGCGGTACCTCCCTCGTAGAGTGAGGCGTTCGAGACATCCATGCCGGTCAGTTGGCAGATCAATGTCTGATACTCGAAGAAGACTTGCAGACTTCCTTGCGACGCTTCCGCCTGATAGGGGGTGTAGGCGGTGTAATATTCTCCGCGGGAACTGATTTCATCGACTACGGAGGGGATAAAATGGTCGTAAACCCCGCCTCCCAGGAAACAGGTGAGGCCGCTTCCCGCCTGATTCTGCTTCGCGCGACCGGCGATTTCCTGTTCGAGTTCGAGTTCGCACTTGGCCGGTTGAAGGTCCAGTTCTCCCTGGAATCGAAGTTCGGGAGGGATCGACGCGAACAGTTCCTCGATGGAATTGACGCCGATCTCCTGCAACATTTCCTGCTGTTGCTCGGGAGTGGTGAAGATATAACTCACAATGAATTCCTAACGGTGACGATTCATTCTCATCTGTTATTCGGTTTGCGCATCGGCGCACGCCGAAAATATGCGAAGACCGACGCCTCCAGGCGTCAACTAATGGTCTTCCGTCTCGCAGTGGGCTTGGTAGGCCTGCAGGTCGAGGAGCGACTCGACGTCCGCAGCATCATCAACTTTCAGTTTCATGATCCAGCCGTCACCAACCGGTTCGTTGGTGAGCAGATCGTAGTCTTCTTCGAGCGTCGAGTTGACTTCCGTGACCTCTCCGGCGACGGGGGCGTACAAATCACTGGCGGCTTTCACGGTTTCCACCACACCACAATCCTCACCGGCGGAGAGCTTTCGGCCCACGTCGGGTAATTCAATATAGGAGAGATCGGTGAGTTGACCAGCGGCGAACTCAGTGATGCCGACTGTTGCGATATCACCGTCCAAAGCGACCCATTCGTGGGTTTTGGTATATTTCAGGTTGGCAGGATCCATTCCCGCGTTCTCCGTCGTCTAGAAGGCAAAATACCGGCCCGGTCCAGTACCGTAAGCCGCGAATCAGTGCTTCTCACGATAACGGGAGACACCCTGAGATTAAAGGATCCGCGCAGAGATTTCCGACAGTTCCTCAGGATCGATTCTCGGCTTCGATCTGCTTGATTTTCTCGACGCGACGAGCGTGGCGACCCCCTTCAAACTCGGTCTTGGCCCAGATCTCGACCATTCGATTCACCACATTATCCGACAGCAAATCGGCGGAAAGGCACATAATGTTCGCGTTGTTGTGGCGTCGGCTCATTTCCGCCGTCAGATCGTCGTGGCAATCCGCAGCGCGAACTCCGGGAAACTTATTCGCCGTGATACACATCCCGATTCCCGTACCGCAAATCAGAATGCCGCGATCGATGGTTCCATTGGAGACATCTTTCGCAACTTTCGCGGCGTAATCGGGGTAATCGACGCTGGCATCGGCGTCTTCGGGGCCGTAATCGTGAACTTCGTATCCCATGCGGGTCAACAAGTCTTTCAGACGAGACTTGACTTGCACTCCACGATGGTCACTGGCGATCGCAAATTTCATTCGTGTTTCACTTCTGCAGAATGGTTCGAGAATTCGGAGCTTGTCCGCTCGTTCGCTTCTGCGATTTCAGATTTCGGAAATGTATATATTCTTCAGAAGAATCGCCCGACTTATTCGATCTCGTCGAGCAGTAACTTCAGGTAGGACTCAATTTCGGATTTACACGCTTCGTATTCGGCAAGTCCGCCTCCGATCGGGTCGGAGACATCCCGTCCCTCAGGAGAGAGCAAGCGGATTTTTCCCTCCAGGTCCGGACGGCTCATCAAAATGGCCTGACGATGGCTGTTCGTCAACGTCAGAATGTGATCCGTTTGATCCAGCAACTCTTCCGAAAGTTGCCGGCTAGTATGATCACCGATATTGACGCCCTCGTCCAGTAACAGTTGAACGGCTTCCGGCGAGGCGGGATAACCGTTTCCGGCAGAAACGCCCGCCGAACCAACGAGATATCCTTTCTCGGGTAGGTCAGATGTTTCACATTGTAACTTCTCCGCCAGCATTTTACGAAACAATCCCTCCGCCATAGGGCTTCGGCAGGTGTTACCAGTGCAGACGAATAAATAGGAGGTTCCGGTCATTTGTTTCAAAAAGGCGCGGGTGAGCATTCCGGGTTGCACAACCGACCAATCATCTTTCTTAAGTTCAACGATTGTTGGGCCTTGCGTTGAGTGGCAGGGGCCTGTCTCAACACAAAAATCACACCCGGCGGGGAGTTCTTCGTCTCCGCTGGGGGGGGATGTGGCTGATACCTTAGCAACCGGCACCGGTGAGGTCAAAACTAACGGCCCCGATAACAATTTTTGTAAGTCTCTAATGAATTGTGATTTGGGACTCAGCAGACGCAATCGACGCCCCATCGATAAACGCTGTTGCGTCGAGGACGGAAGTCCCTCCAATAACCCGAAAGGCAGATCGACCGGAACCTCCAGCTGGAGTCCCCCCGGCCAACAACGCGTCATCAGCCGTCGCCCCATGTCCGAAATTTCTTCGAGGTAATCGAGGGCCTGATGATATCCCGCCACGCAGAGACACAGGTGCTGTCCTGCTTTGAGGTTCCCCGCCATACGCTCAATCGCGGCTGGACGCTGCGACCAACCGACCTGAACGACTCCGGTATCGATCGTGGTCTGCATCACTTCGCCTTCGGCCAAGCGTGAAATGACATCCACAACGACATCGCGCTGGTCTTCGGCGGATTGATAATCGATATGAGAATTCATAGACGATGGGAAATGAGTGACGGGATTGCCTGAATCTTCGCGACTCCGGGAGCACCGTACAACCCCTCACTTGGATTTTCCGGCGAACGACAACTTTCCCGAACAGGACATTTTTAATCCTGATAGCGGACCTGGCTCCAATCCCTGGCATGTTCGCACATCAACTTCAGCTTCTCAGGATCGTGACTGCACGCCACAATTCCCGGCAACCGGAGCATATCGGCCCGATCGTCCAGCCAGAGTTCTTTGAAATGGACCGGTTCGCCGTTATGCACCCAGAGCGCGTCCCCTCCCAGAATTCTTGCAATTTGTAAAGAAACCGGAAAATCGTACACATTCGGGGAGTGAATCAGCGAACCGCCAAATTCCCCCGTCGCAAATAACGCAAAGATACAGCCCGGCATCGTATCGGCGGTATAGCCTTCCAGCCCAATCTCCGCTAATCCCGCCGCTCGCTCGGCATCCGCCTGTTGAAAACCGATCATGTAGATCTTGTTGGAGTCGGGACGGTTCTCCGCCGTGATCGGCGTCATTTGATCGAGTGCCTCCCTCGCTGGCATCGACCAGTCGTCTTCGCCGCAGCGGATCGTCTCCCCGGAGACTTCGACCCAGGTTCCCATTTCTCCCGTTTCGGGAATATAGACGAGCGAATAATGCAACGTGTCCACGGTTCGCAGGCTGAGCATGACGGCGTACCCGTTGCCGGTCTTGTCGCGATATTGCTTCGTGCCGTCGATCGGATCGAGGCAGATTGTATAAGGGCTCTCTGCCGGGAAGCGTCCCAGATCGCCGGTCGTCTCTTCCGCTTCGATGCGACACTCTTTGAGAATCGGGTCGGCATCGCGGAGCGCGGCAATCAACAATTCCTGCACCGTCAGGTCGGCGAGAGTCAGGGCGTCGGTCATCGGACTGCCGGACTCTTTTTTGCCTTCCAGAGAAATATTGTGATAGCGCAACTGCTTGGCGACCGCACCGCTCCAGCGAAGGGCAGCGGGCATCTGTTTTCCGAGAGCGGCAACAATTTGCTGTAATTTTTGATCTGTCATATTCACTCACTAATGATTCAATGAAATTAAGATACCTGGAAAGATTCTTTCGAGATATCGGCTTGTAAACTTTCCAGAAACCGTTTGGCGACATCAATTCCCGTCGCTTTTTGAAACGCCCGCCATCCGGGAACCGCATTCAGTTCGATGACGAACGTCTCACCCGATTGAGACTCGAGTAGATCGACGCCGGCGATACGCGTGCCGATTACCTCAGATGCGCGGAGGGCCAACTCGACCTGCTGTTGTGTCGGTTCGACCTGTGTTGCGGAGCCGTTGCGGGCGACGTTGGTCCGAAAGTCATCCGCCGATTCACGCTTCATCGCTCCGACGATCTCGCCATCCAGAATCAACAGACGCGTATCGTAGCCGGCGTGAGGCACAAACTTCTGGAGATAGAGGACCGCATCGATCCGTTCCAGTGTCCGGAACGTCCGAAACGCCAAATCGGGATCGCTGACGCGAACGATTCCCCGACCCTCGGCTCCAAACACCGGTTTAACGACCACATCGCCGCCCAGTTGTTCGAATGCCTCCAGCGCCGCATCGGAAGACTCCCCGATCCAGGTCGGTGGAACGGGAAGCCCGGCAGCGGCAAGTTTCGCCGTCGTGAGTGACTTATCGACGGCACATTCGACCGCACGCGGAGAATTCACGACGATTTTTCCAGCCGCCTGCAATTGGCCGAGAACATCCATTCGCGTGACCACTTCTTCCAGCGATCCCGGAGGCATCGTCCTCACAATGAAGGCCTCAAAGTCGTCGAGAGCCACTTCATCGCACGAAAATCGCGTCCCCGCTGAAGTCACACTCATTGAGAGCCGACGGAAATCGAGTCGCACCGCGTCGCTTCCCAGTTCCCGAGCGGCGCGCTGTAAATCCTCGACGTACCAGCTCCCCTCATTTCCGAAGATGCCGATCTTCACGCGGAGGCCTCCGGCGTTTCCGAGGGATCGACGATCTGGAACGATTCCACCAGGACGTCAGGATTCAGTTTGCCGTAGCGAAAGACGCGACCCGTATCGAGATTCTGAATCATGATCTCGGCGGGAGAGAAGAGGTGGGGATCGATTTTATAGAAATCGCGACCGGCGTTTTCAAAAATCTCCAGAAACGGGCGTCCATAATCGGGACTCGCTTCCGCAGGAATTCGATCGCCGATCGCTTCAATCTCTGAATCTTCGCCGGTCACCCAAAGTGAAACGTTCGCCCCGTACAGGACCGCATCGTTCGTTCGACCGATTCCCTCCAGATCATTCGCAGCGACGGGAGGGAGGGGAGCGACGCCGAATCCACATTCGATGTTGGAGACGTCATACCCGAGTTCGTGCATTTTATGGAGTGCGGTTTCCACCGAACGAGCCACCACTTGGAGCGTTCCCGCTGAAGAAGCGGTCGGTGCCACCAGTAAGGCGAGATTTTCCGGAGGAACGCCGCATTTCTGAGCAATATCGAGAGCGACGTCATCGGTCGGCAATTGAGAAGATTCGATCACACCCACCGCATGCTCGGGCGATTCGGTGAATCCGATCTCCTGGAAAAGATCTTCCCGAGCCGCCGCCGCTCGCATTGGCCCCGAACCCATGCCGAAATAATTGTCGTATCCCAATTGCCAGCCAGCGTACTGACTGGCAAGACACGCCGCCACCGGGTGATCGGTCCAGGTGCAGATCACCGGCCAGTTCCAGTCTCCCAGAAGTCCATTGGTCAGGGAAACCCTCCCCAGGCCGGCAAGGCAGATCTCGGCCAGCCGTAATCCGGCATCGATTCCGCCGCGAACGTTCACCCCAAAATCAAACACCTCGGTGCCGCAGTTTAATTTCTGCTGCGAGGTTTTCAGTTCGAATTCATCTCGGCGGACGTTTTCGAGTTGTTTCCAGGCACGTTCGTTCAGTCCCAGAGGCATGGATTTACTTTCGTCTAACAAACGTCGTTTCGGGAGTGAATGCTGAGAGGGGTCTGATTGTCGCGAGCGGGAGGCCGGAAATCAAACCCGGAACAGCGGGGAGGTCGAGGATCGACAGGATCCGCGAGCGAGCCGGTTCTGTCTGAGGGTATTTTATATAAAACCAGACGACCTCGGTGGTTTTGAAAAGCCCCCGTCGATTCATTATGATCACCGGGCAGGGTCATTCACACAATTGACGACCTCGTTCACACTGATAGATTCCACAGTTTCGTCAGGTTGAACCTGACCGACACAGACACCAAGGACAACACCGTGGCTGAACCGAAAAACATGATCGTGGCCCAATCCGGCGGGCCGTCTCCCGTCATCAACAATACCGTTCGCGGCATCGTCGAAACCGCTCGCGAGATGTCCGAAATCGGCACGGTCTACGGCGGATTCCACGGGATCGAAGGTGTCCTGAAGGAAGAACTGATCGACCTGACGGCCCAATGTCCGGAAGAAATTGCCTTGCTGCGTACGACGCCCGCCGCCGGTTCGATCGGAACCTGTCGCTATAAACTCAAGGATTGGCAGAACGAGGACTTCGACCGCATCATCGAAGTCTTCAAAGCTCACAACATCGGTTACTTCGTCTATGTCGGCGGTAACGACTCCATGGATACCGCCAACAAAGTCGCCAACCTCGCCCGCGAACGCGGACTCGACGTCTGCGGCATCGGTGGACCGAAAACGATCGACAACGATGTCGGCGATAGTGAATTCAAGCTCATCGACCATACACCCGGTTACGGTTCGACGGCGCGTTACTGGTCGAATTTCATTCAGATGTCGAATGAAGAGAACAACGGCAGTTGCCCCGCCGACCCTGTGCTCGTCTGTCAGGCGATGGGCCGCAAGATCGGTTACATTCCCGCCGCCGCACGTCTCGCGGACCCGAATCGCGAAATGCCGCTGCAAATCTATCTGGCGGAACGCAAAGTGACGCTCGAACAAATCCGTCACAACATCAACGAATGCCTGAAAGAACATGGCCGCGCGATTGTCGTCGTCAGCGAAGGACTCGAAATCGAAGGTCTGGAAATTCCGGAAGAGTTCGTCGTCCGCGATTCCTTCGGACACGCGATGCTCTCTTCCAGCAAGATCACCATCGCCCAGATGCTGGTGAACGCTCTCAACGATAAAGAGAAATTCAAACTCGCCGTCAAGGGAGCCGCCCGTTGTAATGTGCCGGGAACGCACCAGCGCAACGACATTATCCACGCCTCCAACGTTGACCTGACCGAGAGTTATTATGTCGGACAGAAAGCGGCGCTGCTCGCCGCTCATGGCGAACACGGTTACATGGCGTCGATTCTGCGAGCCGACCGCGATAACTACACCGTCGAATATGGCAAAGCGCCACTCTCCGAGGTGGCCAACAGCGAACGTCACTTCCCATCTGATTGGATTTCGGAAGACGGCACCGACGTGACGGATGACTTCATCAAGTATGCCCGTCCGCTCATCGGCGATAACTGGGTCAGCGTGCCGATTATCGACGGACGCATCCGCCTGGCTCAATTGAAACCGATTCACGCCGATCAGAAGCTGGATTCGTACGTTCCGCAAGCGGACCGCATGGAAGCACCGAAGTAGGGATTAGGATTCAGGAAACAGGAGTCAGGATTTAGTAGGGCCGGTTCCACCAACCATGATGATTGACGCAAAGACGCGGAGATTCAGAGCATCGCAAAGGATAATCCCAAATGAGATTGAATCAATCTGATCTTTTGCAGGTCTTCGGGGAGGTCACCCGATCGCACTTATCTCCAGCCACTCGCTTACGAGAAGTGTTTGTCGATCAGGATCAATCTCACCTCGACCCTCTACTTTTTGCCCAGTTCATTTATTTAAAAACCACTTTTGCTTTACCGGATGATGAATGGGGAAAAATTTTATCGAAGGGCAACTCATCGAAACAATACTGGGACCTATTGGAATTCACCTGGGACGATGTTTCGGAGTCGGTAACGTTCGGAGAGATCGCTGATGCATTCCTGAAACGAATTCCCGGCCTTCAATTTCAACCGCTCAACATTTGCGGAGTGGATTGCCTGCCTGCAGGAGTTTTTTACGACTTGAAGAGCATAGTGAGCCCCTGGGAACATCAACGTCACATTTCAGTAATGCCAAGCACAAAACTGGAAGACGCAATTGGTCGCAGATCGCTCTGGTATTTCTGGACACGACTAGAGTTCTTGTCAAAAAGAAAATTACCTCAGGTCAAAAACTTATTCCATTCCATACTGTTTTCTTTGACCTGTTTTTTGGGGTTAATCTTTCTCATCGCATGCCTGTTTCACTTAATCTCTTCAGCAGCTTTGTTGAGCCTGCCGGTTACTGGCATATCTCTCACGATCCTGGCTTACATCTTGATCGGACTCAGAGTTTCTGATTATTACTGGTCACCAAAATCGATTCAGACCTTTCGTGATCTTGCAGAATTTATCGCTCAATCGCGAGACGAGACGAATCTTGATACTTACACTGGAGTGTCAGGCACAGCCTGACCTACAACAAATAACATTCGACGTCCACCGTAGGCCGACACTCCGTGTCGGCACCTTGGACGCGGAATAATAAAGAATGCCCCTGCGTGCTTGCACGAGGCTCAAAACAAACCATAACCATTAACCAAGAACAAACCGACCATGTCACACCCACTCGACAACTTCGAAAAGAAACACGACTTCTTCATCGGCATCGATTCCGACGGCTGTGCCTTCGACGCCATGGAAATCAAACACAAGGAATGTTTCATTCCCAACTTCATCAAATACTTCAACCTGCAACCGGTTTCGAAGTATGCCCGTGAAGCGGCCGAGTTCACGAATCTCTATTCCAAAAGCCGGGGAGCGAATCGTTTCCTCTCCTATATCGAAGCGCTCGATTTGCTGGAAGAACGCGACGAAGTCAAAGCCCGCAACGCGAAGATTCCGCGACTGCAAGCCGTCCGCGACTGGACACAGAAGGAAACCAAACTCGGCAACCCGGCTCTCAAAGCCGCTGTCGAAGAAAGTAACGATCCCGAATTAAAACAGGCACTCGAATGGTCGTTGGCTGTGAACGAAACGGTTGCGGACATCGTCCACGGCGTTCCGCCGTTTCCGCTGGTTCGCGAATCCCTGGAAAAACTTTCCGACAAAGCCGACATGATTGTCTGTTCGTCAACACCGTCCGCCGCTCTGCAATCCGAGTGGACCGAACACGGCCTGATCGATTACGTGCAGGCGATCTGCGGTCAGGAATCGGGAAACAAGAAACAGAATCTCACCAAAGGGCTCGAATTCGGCTACGAAAAGGAAAAGTGCCTGATGATGGGAGACGCCCCCGGCGATATGAACGCCGCTACGGCTGTCGGGATTTTGTACTTCCCGATCAATCCGGGTCACGAAGACGCAAGTTGGGAGAAGTTCTACAACGAAGGGATGCAGAAGTTCCTCGACGGCACCTTCGCCGGAGCGTATCAGGACGAACTGATCGCCGAGTTCAACACCTACCTGCCGGAAGTTCCCCCCTGGAAGAAGTAGGCTTGGATGTCTCACAAAAAAACCGACGGGAGTCTCGTTCATCGAGTCTCCCGTTTTTTATTGAGCTGCAGGCTCAGAGATTTATTCAGTTTGAATCGTTCTTCATTGCCAGAGTATGATGAGATCATGAATACACGATTAATCGCCATTGCATTGCTGACTTTTCTCCCCTTTTCAAATTGTGCAGGTGAAGAAAACTCCATCCTCGGCGATTGGGCCATCATCACACCTACCGGCGAAGCAGCCTGGTTGAGTGTTTCTATGGAGAATGGTAAGCCTCATGCTGAGCTCATGTGGGCCGTGGGGGGAGTGCGAGTAATCTCAGATTTTTTACTCGAAGGCAGTCGACTCGCGTTCGACCGAAAACGGAAAGGAAATCCGCAGACGTTCGAGTTCTCGGCGGAAGGGGAGCAACTTTCGGGTGTCCTCACCTCGTTCGACAAATTACGCCTTTCCAATCTGTCCCGCCAGAAATTCACCGGCAAACGGATGCCGCCTCTGCCACCGAAACCTGATCTCTCCAAGATCAAATTTGGACCGAAACAAGTTCTGTTCAATGGGGAAGATCTCACTGGTTGGAAGGTGACAGATAAGTCCAAAAAGAACGGCTGGTCGGTCAAAAATGGGGTCATGGTCAACGATACGCCGAAGACAGACTTTTCAGCGTACGGCGATCACGCCAATCTACGGACCGAAAAAGAGTTCGAAGACTTTCGGCTGCACATCGAATTTCAACCTCCGTCGGGCGGCAATAGTGGCGTCTATTTACGCGGGATGTACGAAGTGCAGGTTGTTGACCGGGATTCCAAAATGCAAGGTCTTCAGGGAGTCGGCTCCATCTTCGGTCGGATCAAAGCGATCGAAAATGCGGGTAAGCCGGGTGGAGAATGGAACGTCTATGACATTACGCTCGTCGATCGACATGTGACAGTCGTTTTGAATGGCGAAACCGTGATCGACAACCAACCCGTCGCGGGACCGACAGGCGGTGCGATTCAAAGTGACGTCACCAAGCCGGGACCGATTTATCTGCAGGGCGATCATACGTCGGTCAAGTACCGCAACATCTGGATCGAACCGGTGGTGAAGTAACGGTCGGTATCTTTGAAAAATTTGTTCCGGTTGTGGAAACGTGTTGATAGGATAGCTGCGTCCACTTTCTGAAAACGCGATGACCATGCCCGACAACGACACCTCTGCTCCCGAGCCGACCGAAGATCGCGCGAAAGAAGCTGCCCCTTCCCCGAAACGACGTCGTGGTTGTTTACGGTGGCTGGTGTTGATCGGGTTGATTCTGATCGGCGGAGCGGCGTTTTACGTCAATTTCTGGTTGTATCACCCGATGGGAGAAGGGCCGGCGGGACCGCCGGTCGCGGCGGCGCCGTTCGAGGAAACCTGGAGCGAACGTCCCGTCGTGTTGCTCGGTTTTGGAGACAGCGTCATCGCCGGCTACGGCGCGACGAGCGGTAAAGGGGTTTACGACCGGCTCGTCAAAAACCCGGACGATGAATTCACCGACATGCAAGGCATTTCGCTCTCCGCAGTGTTACCGAACCTGTCCGAGAATAATTTGGCCCTCTCCGGTTCCACCTCACTCGAACATCTCGAAATTCTGATCCCGAAGATTCCCAAATACTCAGACGAAACGTTCGGGATCGTCGTCGCCACCATCGGCGGAAACGACATCATCCATATGTACGGCAGAACGCCGCCGCGAGAAGGGGCGATGTACGGAGCGACCTTGAAACAGGCGCAACCCTGGATTCGGAATTTAGAAGAACGTCTCAACACGATTTTGGATGAAATCGCGGAGCGTTTCCCGGGCGGGTATCACGTCTTTCTGGCGAATATTTACGACCCGACTGACGGCATCGGCGATACGGTGAACGCCGGTCTGCCCGCGTGGCCAGAGGGATTGAAAGTCCTGAATGCTTATAACGACATCATCCAACAGACATGCACCCAGCGAGACGACGCCACGCTGGTCGACATGCACAGTGCCTTCCAGGGACATGGGATTCATTCGCGTCAATTCTGGCGATCGTTTTACGATGCCGACGACCCCGGTTACTGGTATTGGGATAACCTCGAAGATCCGAACGACCGCGGGTACGACGCCTTACGGCGACTCTTTCTGAACCAGATGGCTGAGGTGTTGCCGGAACGGCTGCAGGAATTGAGGAGCGTCAAAAAAAATTAACGCCTCTCGTTCTTACGATGATTTTTTACCAGGCCTTGAATCTTTGTGAGTAACGCATCAGACTCAAATGAGGCGACCATTCAGCCGGAGAATTGCTGCAATCAGCGTCTCGATCTCTGTCTTGTGCTGTTCCCAGCACCATTTTCCATAACAATGACCAGTCCATGGAGAACGCGTTCAACAATCAGTCTCCTCGAAAACGATCGCGAAAGAAATATCTTCTCGTTGTCTTGATGCCGGTCCTGACGGGAGCCTTTGTCGGCACCGGAAGCTACACATTCATGTATGCGAACGGGGCATCCTATCTCAGTAATGACCCGAACGCCTGCGCGAACTGTCACGTGATGAACGATCATCTCTCCGCCTGGCAAAAATCATCTCATCACGCGGTGGCAACCTGTAACGACTGTCACGCTCCACATGGATCGCTGGCTGGTAAGTATTTTGTGAAAGCCGTGAATGGTTGGAATCACTCACTCGCTTTCACGACAGGTAACTTTCCTGACGAGATGAGAATCACCGATTTCAATCGATCCGTGACGGAGGGGGCCTGTCGGCACTGCCACTCTGAACTGACCGGTTCGATGCACGCCACCGTCACCGCGACCGAAGAGATTTCCTGCCTGCATTGCCACGATCAGGTAGGCCATTTGGAATAATTGATATGAACGAGACCCCCCCTTCCGGAATCAACTACCGCACCGTACTTATCACAACGATTGTGTCCGCGGCTGCGACCTTTGGCGTGATTGCGCTGCTGATCGATATTTTTGAGAAAAAGCAGGAAGCGAAAGAAACGACCTTCCGCGTTGTCGAGCTGGACGACACGACGACGGATCCCGCCATCTGGGGGAAGAATTTCCCTCAACAGTACGACGATTATTCAAAAACGGTCGATATGGTTCGCACGCGCTACGGCGGTAGCGAAGCGATCCCTCGCGATCCCGGCAGCGAGGATCCGAGAGAGGTGGTCGCGCAAAGCAAACTCGACCATCTGCCTGAATTGAAACGCCTATGGGCGGGTTATTCGTTCGCGCAGGACTTTCGCGAAGATCGCGGACATGCCTATATGTTATCCGATCAGATTCACACCGAACGCCAAGAGGTCGCCTCGCAACCGGGAACCTGCCTGCAGTGTCATGCCTCGGTTTACGTTCCCATGATGGAATTGGGAGAGGGCGACTTAATGGCCGGATTTGAAGCGTTAAACCAGATGACGTATGACAAGGCCGTCGATCACGTGTCGCATCCCGTTAGCTGCATCGATTGTCACGATCCGGACTCGATGGAATTGCGCGTCACGCGGCCGGCGTTCATGGAAGGAATCCAGACTCTCAAAGAGCAGGCCGGAGTCTCTGATTATGAGGTCAACCGTGACGCCACACATCAGGAACTGCGAACGTACGTCTGTGCGCAATGTCACGTCGAATATTACTTCCAGGGAGACAAGAAGCGTCTCACTTTCCCCTGGTCCAAAGGACTGAAAGCGGACCAGATCCTCGCTTACTTCGACGAGATTGAATTCAAAGACTGGACTCATGCCGAGACGGAGGCGCCGATGTTGAAAGCACAGCACCCGGAATATGAACTCTGGTCACAAGGAACCCACGCCAAAGCGGGGGTGACGTGCTCCGACTGTCACATGCCTTACAAACGAATTGGAGCGAAAAAAGTCAGTGACCATCATGTGCGCAGTCCGCTGCTCAACATTAATCGTGCGTGTCAAACGTGTCATAAAGGGAGTGAAGAGGAATTGTTGTCCCGAGCTGAGTCCATCCAAACTCGCCATACGGAGCTCCGTGATCTCGCGCTCGATGCAATTATCGATCTGATTGATTCCATCAACGCCGCACAAGAAGCGGGAGTTGATGAGCAAAAACTGAAAGTCGCTCGCAATTATCAGCGAAAGGCGACTTTCCTATGCGATTTCGTAGAAGCCGAAAACTCCTCCGGCTTTCATGCCGATCAAGAAGCGGCACGCGTGCTGGGACTCTCTCTCAATTATGCGCGACTGGGAGAAAAGTCCTTGATGCAGAAAAAAGATGGGAAGTGATCTCCGGCCCGCAGCCCAATTCTATGGGTGACGGCAAGCGGTTGTTTAAATGCAATTGTTTCGGAGCTCAGGAAACATCTGGCAGGGGATCGCGAAGCAGTTCGAATGGAGGCGGTTTAATTTTCTGGATGCCGGGATTGGAAAACCGGTTCGCCGGATAGAGCAGGGGAGGACTGCAAGTTCTGCATGCTTATAACGACATCATCGCACAGACGTGCGCCGAGCGAGACGACGCCACGCTGTTCGATAGGCACGGAACCTTCCTGGGGCACGGGATTCATTCGCGTCAATTCTGACGATCGTTTTACGATGCCGGGGATCCCGGTTACTGGTATTGGAATAATCTCGAAGATCCCAGTAACCGCCGTTACGATGCTTCGCGGCGAATCTTTCTCAATCGGATAGCGAACGTACTGCCCGAGTTGCTGAAAGAACCGATACAGGATGATAACAACTGATGCTGGCTGAATGATCCCGCAAAGTGACAAGTACAAACGCAGTCCTCCGACGGGCTCTGAGGAAAAATCGTCTTGAATTGACTGGAATCCTTTTATTTCTTTGTTTGTTCGTTTTGAGTGAGTGATAAAGTGTAGAAGACACTCGCTTTTGAACATCTCCCCCTATTCATCGCACATGCCAATCCATCATGGTGACGCCCAGCCAACAACCTCATTCCGATGATCCCGCTGAACGATCGCTGGAGGAGAACTCCCAGGACAATCAAGCTCGGGATGAGGAACATCCTTGTCCAGTTCCCCCGGACCAAGCGGTTCACGCGCCGATCACTTTGAGAGGGGGACAGAGTCACGAGACAAATCAGATCGGTTCGGAATCCAAAACGCGAGGCGCGCAAACCACCATTAACTCCAGCAAGTTGAAGTCGGGTGACGCGTATTTCGGCGATTACCAGTTGCTGGAGGAAATTGCGCGGGGCGGTATGGGAGTTGTCTACAAAGCGCGACAGACGAAATTGAATCGAGTCGTTGCCGTCAAAATGATTCTCTCGGGGCGGCTCGCTTCTGAGACTGATGTTCGTCGTTTTCTGATCGAGGCAGAGTCAGCCGCGAATCTGGATCATCCGGGCATCGTTCCGGTTTACGAATACGGCGAACACGACGAGACCCATTATTTTTCGATGGCTTATGTCGATGGCCCGAGTCTGGCTGACGTCTCCAAACAGAAGCCGATGGATCCCGCCAGAGCTGCCTCCATTCTTCGAAAACTCGCGGAGGCGATCGCTTTCGCTCATCGACAGGGCGTCATCCATCGCGATTTGAAGCCTGCTAACATTCTGATCGCTGATGGCGATCAACCGCGCATCACCGATTTCGGACTGGCGAAATTGATCGACGAAGACGATCAATTAACGCTGTCCGGCACCATCATGGGGTCTGTTTTCTACATGGCCCCCGAACAAGCGGCGGGTCGAACCGCGGAGATCGGTCCGGGAGCCGACATCTACTCCCTCGGGGCAATATTTTACGAATTGCTCACGGGGCGTCCGGCGTTCCTGGCTTCCACGACGATGGGGGTCTTAAATCAGGTGATCCATCAGGAGCCCGTTCCTCCTCGTCGGTCCAACGCACAAATCCCGCCGGATCTAGAGACTATTTGTTTGAAGTGTCTGGAGAAATCGATCTCCAAACGATTTCCCACCGCCGACGATCTTGTGGCGGAACTACAACGCTTCGAGCGAGGAGAGCCGATTCTGTCCCGTCCGATCGGGCGTGCGGAATATGCCTGGCGCTGGTGTCGAAAAAATCCTACGACTACGTTCCTGACGGCTGGACTGGCACTCGTTCTGTTGGTGGGAGTCGTTACGGCCACGACTCTCTTTAACCGGGCCGAGGCAGAGCATCAACGGTTCCAGCGGCAGCAGAAAACTGTGGACGTCCTCTCCAATCTGGTTCTCACGAAAACCATGGACCAGACGGAAGATTGGCTGAGTCTGTTTTTCGAACCGGTCGAACGTGAGTTGATCGTGATGCGAGATCGCGTCCGCAACGGCGCGATCAGTGCGGAACAACCGACACTCGCCAACCGACAGCTCATTCCGCTCATCAAGCATTATCCGCAACTCTCGTCTCTGATGATCGCCGATGACCGGGGGCGGGAATACATGTTACTCAACATGGCGCAAACCAGCGCCGAAAAGCAATCGACAGAATGGCTTCTCAGACGTATGCAGATCGATCAGTGGGAACAACAGGCCGACATCTACGAATGGTCGGGAGAGTCCGCTCCGTTACAGCCCACCAGTTCGAAAAATCTGGATTACGATCCGCGCGAGACCGTCTGGTTTCGCGGTGCCATCGAGAAATTGGAACAGGCGAACCATCAGACGTCAGAACGCGAGACGATTCATTGGACCGAACCGTATGTCTTTTTTGTGACCAAAGATTTGGGAATTACCGGTTCGATCTCTTTCCAGCGTCCTGAGACTCCCGACGTGACCACCATCGTAGCTTTTGATGTACTGTTGATGGACATTACGCGGTTCACGATCAACGAACGTCCCACAACTCACGGAAAGATTCTGATCCTGACGGAGAACGGAAAACTGGTCGGTTTACCCGCCGATCCGAATATCGATTCAATCGACGAGTGGAAGTCACTGTTCCTGAAACCGATGGAGGATTTTCATCAACCTGCCGTCAGAGCGGCTGCGGAAGAGTTTCAGTTTTCACGACAGGCGAAGGCTCAAATTCAAAGTTTCGAGACTGAAGGGGAGGTGTGGTGGGGAGCCGCGAAACAATTTGAGTTAGGGGAAGGTTTGATTTTCTGGATGCTCATATTGATCCCCGAAAGTGATCTTTACGAGCGGATCGAACATTAACAGTTCGTCTCTCAAAACACTGTTAAATCCCGAGAGGCCGGTTCGACGGTTGCTTTTCACAGAATTTCACTTAGTCCCTCGCGGGCCTGTTGTTAAAATGACGACGTCATGCTTGATATCCTTCTCGATCAATCTGATTCTCCAGCCGCGAGGAAGCTGCCGCTTTCTCGTCGCCAATGGTTGAGCATCGGCGGATTGGCGGGCTTGGCGGGCTTAGGAAACCTGTTCCCCGGACAGAGCAGGGGGGAAGAAACTGAGGTTCACGATATCCCCGGTTTCGGTAAAGCCAAGTCCGTGATCGTTGTTTTCGCCAGCGGGGGACAATCGCAAATCGATACCTGGGACCCGAAACCGCTGGCTCCCAAAGAAGTCCGCGGACAGTTTTCCCCCATTTCAACGTCGGTTCCCGGCACGATGATTTGCGAACATATGCCGCGGATTGCCAAAATCGCCGACAAGTTCACAATCGTCCGCAACATGTCGCACGCGGACCTCGATCACGGCTCTGCCTGTTATCTCTCCCTGACGGGTCAATATCACAAAAGACGCTCTTCCAATCCCGAACCATCCCCCACCGATCGGCCGTCTTACGCCGCGATCTACAAACATTTACAGCCGAATGCCGGTTTCGCCGAACCCGCAATCCACATCAACGGCCCGCTCCTGGTGCCGATCAAGGTGAGCCCTGCGATGGATGGCGGACTACTCGGACGCGACGCCCGACCGATGGTCCTCGGCAATGTTCTGGAAGCTCCGGTGGTGCTCCCCGGCTTGACGCAACGGGACGACTTGCCGCAAGTCCGTTTGAACGCCCGCCGCTCTCTGCTCGAACAACTCGACCGGGAAACGGGACGGATGGAATCTGATGCCTCAATGCTCGACCTGGAGACGCTGTACGGTCGCGCGTTTGAAATGCTCAAGCGTCCCGAAACGCGGAATGCGTTCAAGTTGGAGGAGGAATCCGACGAGCTTCGTCGGCGCTACGGGATGAATCGTTCGGGGCAGGCGTGTCTGTTGGCCCGTCGACTCGTCGAAGCCGGAGTGCCGATGACGACCGTGTTCTTCAACCAGTCTGTGCGAGGGCAGGACACCGCGCCGGACGAAACCGACGCCTACGGCTGGGACACTCATAACGATATTTTCATGTCGCTCGAAGATCATCTCCTGCCGAGATTCGACCTGGCGTTTTCCGCATTATTGGAGGACCTTGATGATCGGGGCTTGCTGGACGAAACCCTGGTGCTCTGCATGGGGGAATTCGGACGCGCTCCGCTGGTCGCTTTGGAGAAGAATTTTGTCGGTTCCTCGCCGGGGCGGAAGCATTGGTCGTTCGTCTATTCAATCGTCGCCGCCGGTGCAGGTGTCGGTCGCGGTCAGGTGCTCGGAAAATCGAACCGGATCGGCGCGTATCCGCTCGACGATAAACACGCTCCGTGGGATGTGACGGCGACGATGTTTTCAGCGCTGGGTATCAATCCCGCCGGTCATTTCAAAGATGCCACCGGACGTCCGTTCCCGATTTCACAAGGGCAGGTGATGACGGGATTGTATGAGAGTTGAGTTCGAGCGATCGTCTGCTTGAATGACGACGACCAATCATACGCCGGATTGCACCACAGAATCCGGTTCACCGGCCTATCAGGGATCCCTCATGTCATCGTGTCAAATCTGCCTCGCGTCAGAAGGAGAGACGTTTGTTGTTCAGGAAAGGATGTTCGGCACCCGAGAGGAGTTCGAGTATTTTGAGTGCGCCGACTGCGGTTGTCTGCAACTTGAAGCGATCCCGGAGGAGATGAGCCGGTATTATCCTTCGGGCTATTATTCTTTCGGCGGTGAATCTCGTAACGACATTTCTACGTCCGGCTTCAAAACCCGGCTCAAACAGAAACGGGATCAGGCCGTTCTGATGGGACAGACGGGAGCCTTCCGGCTGCTCGCCAACTGGTATCCCAATCCGGAACTCGAAAAAATGAGCCGGTGGTTCATCCCGACGGGAGTCCGCTCTTTGAAGTGTTCGATTCTGGATGTCGGATGCGGTGCTGGAGACTTATTGAAACGGCTGCACGCCATGGGTTTCTCGAATCTGACCGGAATTGATCCTTACCGCGAGACATCAGACGAAGCTCCGGGACTGAAACTACTGGCACAAAACCTGGAGGAACTGGGAGAGACGCCGTATGATCTCATTATGCTGCATCATACGTTCGAACAT
This sequence comes from Planctomycetaceae bacterium, assembly GCA_014762625.1. Lineage (GTDB taxonomy): Bacteria > Planctomycetota > Planctomycetia > Planctomycetales > Planctomycetaceae > JABURQ01. Next base: position 49,101 of record JABURQ010000133.1, read on the forward strand.
CTGCCCGATCCCATCCAAGTCCTGCAGGATATCGAACGGAAATTGACGCCGAACGGCTGTTGTGTGATCCGGATTCCGGTGAAATCGGAAGGAGCCTGGAAACGGTACGGCGTTCATTGGGGAGAAATTGACGCTCCTCGTCATTTTTTTCTTCATACCGAAGAAAGTCTCTCCCGTGCCGCAAAGTCGGCAGGTCTCGAAGTCTTTGACACACTCTACGAAGATGACCCGTTTCCTTATTATTTGAGCGAATTGTACCTGCGAGACATTTCCCTGTCGGAGATTCAAAATGGAACGCAGACGGAGTGGGAACGTATCTTTTCCGCGGAGGAGCTGGAGCAGATGAAACAGCTCGCGAGAGAAAACAATCGACCGGGATTCGCCTCCCGAGCCGCGTTTCTTCTGAAACCTTCCGAAAGCGTGTGAGTCACTTTTCCTGTTCGAAAGACGTCGTGTTATGGCTCACACTCCTCTCGTTTCGATTGTCGTTCCTAACTACAATCACTGTTCCTTTCTTCCCGAGCGGATTAAAAGCATCCGCCATCAAACTCTCACGGATTTCGAGATCATTCTGCTGGATGATGCCTCGACGGACGGCAGCCAGGATTACTTAAACGAGAGCTCCCAGGAACTCGGTGCGACACTGGTGGTGAACGAAACAAACAGCGGCGGTCCCTTCGGGCAATGGAATCGAGGTGTCGAGCTGGCACGAGGGAAATATGTTTGGATCGCGGAATCGGATGATGCTGCCGAACCAGAATTCCTGGAGACGTTGGTCTCGGTCCTCGAAGCACATCCGGAGGTCGTGCTGGCTGAATCCAACTCCTTACGCATTGACGAATCCGGCAACGTACTCGGTCCACTTGAGCGATGGGAGGGGGACGACCTACAATCGCACTGGGAAAACGATTATTTCGCCGCCGGTCAGGATGAGATTCTGTCCCATCTTTACATCCAGAATACAATCCCCAGCGCCAGCGCAGTCGTCTTTCGGAGAGCGACCTTTCTGGAAAGTGGAGGCGCCGACCCGTCATTCAGAGTGAGCGGCGACTGGTTGATGTGGGTCTCGCTCATCCAGAACGCAGAGCGTTTCTTCTCCGCCCAGCCGCTCTCCTACAGCCGAATTCATACCGCATCGCAACGGGCCCGATCGGCGTCTGACGGTCGCTTTGAAATCGAATCGTTACGCGTTCAGCAGATGCTGCGAGAACGAATGCCGATCGACAAGCCCCTCCGTCAACGCGGGGCGTTCCGTTATGCCGCGGTGCGACTGCATTCCATTCGCTCGGGAGAAATGACCGCATCACTTTTCAAACAGTTCCGCTTTTTCAGAGGACTGTGGCAAGCTGACGGATGTGTCGCGATCCGTTTTCTGTTGCAGTTGATGATTTGTCTTCCGATCGGACTCATCAAGCGGCTGCTTGGTCGTACCAATTATTGACACACTGATGCCGCTATTTTTAGCGCTCGCGGTTGGTGAGATTTTGTATTTGCTTCCATAAGGAGTCACAGTACTTGCTCAGACTATGATGCTCGGCGAGATAGGCGCGTACTTCCGGGACGGTCGCCAGCGACGCCGGTCGTTTCTGCCAGAATTCCTGAATGGTCTCCGCCATCGCTGCCGTCGATTCACCACAGGCCACTCCCGCCCGTGACGACTCCAGAAAGTCATCGAAATCGTGATTCGAGACGACCGGCACTCCGACCGCTGCCGCTTGCAGTAACACATTCGGGAACCCTTCGTGTTTGAGGGAACCTGTGCTGACAAAAACGCCCGCTTTCGCGAAGATCTGGGGCATCTGATCGAACGGGACGTACTCCCGGTGCGTCACATTCGGCGGTAAGTCGCAAAGAACCTGCCGATAGACTTCGGGATCCTGACGATTCATGACCATCAGGAACGGTATCTCGGGGCATTGGCGTGCGATCTCCAGCAGCCTCTCCGGGCGTTTATGAAATTGATCGGACCGTCCGATCCACAACACATATTCGGGCTTTTCTTTTGTCACGGGCCACTCGGAGATCTCGATTGGAGAAGGGAGCAGTATCCCTTCCCGTCCCGTTCTTTCCCGCAGCCGCTGTTGTTGCTGGCGGTTTTGACACACGATGGCATCGACCCCTCGGAGCACTTCCAGCATCAATTGGCGATCTTCGCCGTACTCGTTCTCCTCTCCTTCATTGCCGGGAATATCGGCATTCGACCGGAGTAACAGAAGGACCGGCTTTCCAAGCTCTTCGGCCGTCACCGGAACCGACGAGACATCAGCATTCACTCCTAAAACGAGGAACAGGTCGGCGGGTTGCTGGAGGAGGTAGTCATCGACTTCGCGCGGTCGAATTTCTGGTGTCCAAAACGGTTTCGTCAGCAAAAGTATTGGGAGTTGCCACAATAATTCCGGTTCAAACTGTCGTACTTTGATCCAGGGGAACGCGGACGTTCTCGTCAGGCACCGGGATGCGCGACGACGCCAGCCCGGAAACCAGGAAGGCCGGCGAAAAATGTTGACCCCTTTTACTTCCGATGTCGGCAGGCGTTTCGGGCTCCTGAGATACAAAGTCACGTGACAATCGTCGATCCGCTGCAACCCGAAAGCTATCTGCCAGGAGCGCGTTTCTTCTCCGCCGACAGACTTTCCCCCCTTCGGAAACACGGCGGTGTAAGCATTGTAAGACACCACACAGACCGACAACGACCGCTCAATTTTTCGGTCAGTACCAGCGGAGGAAGTCTCCCGAGACTTCGACATGGGATGGTCCTTTGTGGAATGGTGACTGTTTAATTCCCGACACACTGTCGCAGGATTTGGATTAACTTGTCGACTCTCGAATCGAGCGAATGATGTTCTTCCACGTAGGCACGGGCCTGCGGAATATTGACGTCGTCTGGAGTCTCGGGCAGTTGACGAACGAACTCGCCCAGTTGCTCCAGCGATCCTTCCGCCGTCGTTCCTGAGTGAGACGCGTGCAGGAATTCTTCGCCGACACTCAGGGAGGCGATCGGAACGCCCGAAGCGGCGGCCTGGAGAAACGTATTCGGAAATCCCTCGGAGGAGGAGGTGTTTACAAGCAGGGACGCGTTTCGATACAGAGCCGGCATTTGTGCGAAGGGAATCTTGTCGACGATGCGCAGATTCGAGGGGGCCTCGGCTCGCACCTGACGTTCCAGTTCCTCGTCACTCGAATTCATGATCATCAGGAAAGGAGTTTCCGGGCACATGCATGCCAACTCCGGCATCAACTGCGGTTGCTTTTGATTTCGCTCGGCTCGTCCCACCCATAACACATAATCAGTGAGTGAACCGATTTCAGCAGGCACCGGGGAAGTCTCGAAGCGTTCGTCCCACTCTTTCAGATCGATCGGGTTCTCAAGGATTTCTCCCGAACGTCCGAAATTCCGCTCCAGCAATTCCAATTGCTTCGAGGTCTGCACCACGACCCGGTCCGCGTTGGTGACGGCAAAATGGCACGTTTTGGCGGGAGTGTGATAAAGATTCAGATCCTCCGAGTCTGCGGTATAACGTTCATCGAGGTCGATGTCGCTGGCGATAAACAACACCGATTTTTTGCCGCTCGCTTTCGCCGACGCAATGACGGAAGCACTGACGGCGTTCACTCCAAAGCAGGCCAGAAGATCGGTATCAACCGTTGTGTAAATATCGAGCGGACGGAGATCGCGCGAATGTGTCCGAGGACGGGTCAACTGGTTGACGGCGAGCAGCGGAAGCTGCCAGAGCATGCGGCACGAAAAGTGACGAATCGAAAGAAACGGAAAGTGAGATGTTCGTCGGACGTTGCGGGAGAGGTCGGTTCTGAGTTGGTAATGCCGGTCGATGACCGGCAGCAGCGTTACGCCTTCATATTCTGTTTGAGAAACGGCTTCGTGATGCCGGATGATGAACGAGACGTCAAAGGCGTCACTTTGGGCGAGTGACCGGGCCAGCATCCAGGATCGCGTCTCGATTCCGCCGATCCCACCCTCCACACGGGAATCGATGGCCGGATAAGCGTCCAACGCCACGAAACAGACCTGAATCGGTGGCTCAGAGCTGTCTGTGGCAGTCGAATGATGGGGTTTGGTCTCAGACATTGGGGAGCTCTGTGGCAAAATAATCGCTCATCGTAGCGAATGAGGAAATACGTCGCGAGATGCAAACCGGACCTCTACGCCGTTCGCTTCAACTTTCCCACCGGGGTCTTTATACTTTCAACCTGAAAACAACCGGGGAATTGTCCTCCCAGCACATTATTTTCCACACTTCAGACCAACCGGAAGCTGCAATGTCCCAACACGATATCGGACTCATCGGACTGGCCGTTATGGGCCAGAATCTCGTCATCAACATCGCCAATCACGGCTTTTCCATCGGTGTCTACAACCGCACCACCTCCACCACCGATGAATTCGTCGGCGGACTGAAAGATGAACCTGAAGACAAAGTCTGGGAAGGGACTGCCGATCGCATTGCCGGTTACCACGAACTCAAAGACCTCGTCGCCAACCTCAAGCGTCCCCGCCGCGTGATGATTATGGTCAAAGCAGGCGCTCCGGTCGATGCCGTCATTGGAGAACTCAAACCACTGCTCGAACCGGGCGACATCATCATCGACGGCGGTAACTCCGACTTCGTCGATACCAACCGTCGTTCGAAGGAACTCCGCGAAGAAGGATTTCTCTTCATCGGCACGGGGGTTTCCGGCGGCGAAGAAGGAGCCCTCAAAGGGCCGTCGATCATGCCCGGTGGTCACAAGGAAGCCTGGCCGCACGTGAAAGACATCCTGCAATCGATCTCCGCCAAAGTGGACGGCGACGTCCCCTGTTGCGACTGGGTCGGCGAAGACGGGGCAGGGCACTACGTCAAAATGGTACACAACGGCATCGAGTACGGCGACATGCAGCTCATCTGCGAAGCGTACTTCATGATGAAACACATGCTCGGCCTCTCCAACGAAGAGCTGTATCAGGTCTTCAAGGAATGGAACGAGGGAGAACTCGACAGCTACCTGATCGAAATTACCCGCGACATCTTCACCGTCAAAGATAAAGAGACCGGCAACGATCTCGTCGATATGATCCTCGACACTGCCAAACAAAAGGGAACCGGCAAGTGGATGAGCCAGCACGCTCTCGACCTCGGCGTGCCGACGACGCTGATTACCGAAGCGGTTTACGCCCGGTGTCTCTCGGGACAGAAGGACGCACGAGTCCGGGCGTCGGAAGTACTCGAAGGACCGGAAATTCAGTTCGACGGTGACAAGCAGGAATTCATCGAAGATGTGAAAGCCGCCCTCTACGCCTCGAAGCTCGTCAGCTACGCCCAAGGGTACGTGCAACTCGACGCGGCCGCGGAAGAGTTCGGCTGGAATCTCGAAAACGGCCCGATTGCCTTGTTGTGGCGGGGTGGATGTATCATCCGATCCGCGTTCCTGGGAGACATCAAAGCTGCCTTCGATAAGAACCCGGATCTCGAAAACCTGTTGCTCGACGACTTCTTCAAGAACGCGATCGACAAAGCGCAGCCGAGCTGGCGTCGTGTTGTGTCGGCGGCCGTCAACAACGGAATCCCGGCTCCCGGTTTCACTTCCGCATTGACCTACTATGACGGTTACCGTCGCGATCGACTCCCGGCCAACCTGTTGCAGGCTCAACGGGATTACTTCGGCGCTCACACGTACGAACGTGTGGACAAAGAACGGGGCGAGACGTTCCACACCGATTGGATCCGCGAACGCAACTTGACATAGGTTGAATTCGCTCAAAGGGTGGCGGTGGGCGCACCGTGAAACGGAAGCCCCCGTGACTGCCGCGGCTCGCGCCGCAGGGCTATCGAAACACAAACACCGCGAGTGGGATCGATTCCTGCTCGCGGTTTTTTTTTGTTACAGTGACAATCCAGGAAAGGCACAAAAAACGGTCTGCCCCTATTGGGAAGAACCCACATTTTATGACCTGATTGTTACGGAGCATTCATGCCTGACCGAAACCAGCTCAATGTCGGCGACAAAATTCGTATCCTGTGCGTACCTCAAGCTGATTTGGATCAGCGAGAAGACGAGCTGAAACGCGGCCTTGACGATGCAGGCTGGACGGCGGACACAATCGAGAGAAACATTGCGGTTTGTCCAATAGTTGAGATTGAAGAAATCGAAGTCATCGAGGAGACAAGACTGGCTTGGTATTCGATCGAGTTTCCTACAGATTCAGCGGAGACCGCAGAAATCCATAGGATCGCTATCATGGACGATGATTCCTGGGAGTATGTGGAATAGGTCATCATCCCACCAAAAACTGATCTCACATCCGGTTCGTCGTCCCGATATAATGAAAACACGTATCAAATTCGGGAATCTCGACCATGTCATTCGATCTGTCTGAACTCAAAAAACTCTCGCGCGAAGAGAAACTGCGGCTCTTTGAGGCCCTACATGACGACCTCGCGAACTCACCCGAGGCAAGCCAGCTTTCGGAAGACGCCTTGAAGGAATCGCTACGTCGGCGGGACGAGATGATCGCCGATCCGTCCATCGCGATCGACGAGGACGAACTCTGGCGGCGAGTTGACGAGAAGAAGTAATTTCTGATTTTCAGGGTTTCCAGGGAGATACGAAAAGATCGGCGCATCAATGAGAATCTTCGAGAAGTCATTCATTCTTATCTTTGGGCTGACTTTCCTTTTAATCGTTCCCTACCTCACCTACTCCGCATCAGGCGCTGTCGCTGCAATTCTTTGCTCCTCTCTCGGTTCTATTTATTTTGGGGAAGACTTCGTAAAATGTGGATTACCTCAGAATCGACAAGCCAGTTGATCGACGCCAATAGTAAATTCACAAACGAATAAAGCCCCCATGCACCCGACGATCCTCACTCTCAATCAATTTCTCCTCGGCTATTTCGATTCGCTCGTCAAAGACCTGCCGATGGAGAAACTCGCCGAGCGGCCTGCAGGAACCGGACACTCCTGCCTCTGGCTGCTGGGACACATAGCGATCTCGGTCGACTTCGGGAACAAAGTCCTCGGGCAAGAGACCGTGTGCCCCGCACGGTGGTTTGTCGCTTTCGGTCCCGGCTCGTCGGATGACGTGAAGAACCCTGAGAAGTACGACGCGGCGGACATGATCGACATCATCCGGACCGGCTACCCGAAGCTGCAGGAATTGGCGCTGGCCGCCGATGAGTCACTGCTGGCAGAGCCGCATCCGGTCGAGATGCTGCAAAACACAGCATTGAAGACCAAAGGCGACTTGCTTGGGCATCTGTTGACGACCCATCTATCGCTGCACCTGGGACAATTGTCCTACTGGCGTCGCTTGCAGGGCAAAGAGCCGATTGTGTGACTTGTCAGTCGCTAACAGGTCTTGCAAAAGCCGTCGTACCAGAGTTAACGTTATCCGATTTTGGATTTTTGAATTCTGATTTTGGAAGCAGATGATTAGGTATTGAAAAACGCAATGGCTCTGCCGTGTAAGGAGAAACGCTTCTTCTCGCGCCCTTGGCCTTCATCTGAGCTGATCGCTCGGCGGCCTGCGGTTACGCGACGGCGGCTTCTTGAAAACCGTTCGAATGTCTCTCAAGGAGCCGCGATCGTAAGATCGCCGGGCTGAAGACAGATTCAAAATCGCGATCTTTGGCAATTTGGATTGACTGATAGTCGTTATTGGTCAGTGGTCCGTTGAGATTGGTGGGATTCCAGTTCAACAACTGACAACGGTCTACAAACAACTGACCATTCCCAAACACCTGCGGAAAACAAATTTCGTCCGTAGGGGAGTCAAAACCGAGCAAAATCATCGGGTTTCGCTCGAAGATGAGAACTTGTGAAGTTGAGGTTTTGCAAAAAGCCCATCTTCCAAACTATAAAGACTTACGTCGATAACAGCCGAATGTTTTCCAGACACGAATATGAATTCCCTGCGGGGAATTGTCGCCGTTCTGCCAGCTTTCCGCTTTCGTTTGATGTATTTGCGAATTAAGATCGTGCTTGGCGGATCCTCGAAAACAGACGGTCGAATCATGAAACTCATCCTGCTCGGTACGGGAGGTTATCACCCCAATAACGTCCGTCATACGGCGTGCGTGATGATTCCGGAAATCGGACTGATTTTCGATGCGGGAAGCAGCTTCTTCCGAGTGCCTGCCTGTGTGCAAACTGAAGACGTTCAGATCGTCCTCTCGCACGCCCATCTCGATCACACCTGCGGGCTGACCTTCTTTCTGCCGACGCTGCTTCGAGGGGATGTGAAATCGGCGCAGGTCTACGGCGATGACAAAACTCTAAACGCCGTCCGCGAGCATCTTTTCAGCGATGAGATCTTTCCGATCCTGCCGGACTATCAGTTCGTCACCATTCCCGAAAGCCTTCCTGTGGGTGGAGAGGGACTGCTGACGCACATCTCCCAACCACATCCGGGCGGATCGCTCGGATTTCGGGTCGATTGGCCGGGGCGTTCACTGGCGTATTTGACCGATACGCATTGCGACGGGAGTGCGGTGGAATTCGTACGGGAGGTGGACGTTTTGATTCACGAATGCAATTTTCCGGATGGATACGAAGAATTCGCTCAAAAAACCGGGCATAGCACCCCGAGTCCCGTTGTGAAAATGGCTCGTGAAGCGGGGGTGGGACGCTTGATTCTCACACACCTCGATCCGACACTGGAGGGCGACGATCCGTTCTATCTGTCGGCGATGCGGGACATCTTCCCGCAGACCGACGTCGCGACGGATCTGCTGGAACTCGATTTCTGAGAGACTCTCACCAAGCGCCTCCACGATGACACGACTTCATAAGGATCTCATTTCCTCTCTGCGCGAGCCCGAGAACGGCAACGCCCTCTACATCGCCGAGGACAAGTTTCAGTCCTCGCGCGGCAAGATTCTCGGGAAGGTGGTGGAGGGAATCCCGCGGTTCGTCGACGACGAACATTTGAAATCGTTCGGTCTTCAGTGGAATAAATACGAAGTCGCCCACGACGACGAAGACCGCGCGACCTTCGAGGCCAAAACCGGATTTTCTCTCAAGGAACTCAAAGGGAAACGAGTTCTCGATGCGGGCTGCGGAGGAGGGCGGTATTCCAAAATCTGCGGCGAAGCGGGCGCGATTGTGATCGGTGCCGATCATTCTTCAGCCGTCGAAAAAGCGGCGAAATTGTGCAGTCATCTGGATCGAGTTCATTTTCTGCAGGCCGATTTGAAGCATCTGCCGTTACAGAAAGAATCGTTCGATTACGTGTTTTCGATCGGTGTGATGCATCACGATGCGAAGACTAAAGAGGTGTTCGACGCCGTCGCGCAGATGGTCAAACCGGGAGGCAAGTATGCCGTCTGGTTGTATCGCCGGAATCAGTGGTGGCAGGAAAAACTGAACGACTGGCTGCGGAAGAAAACGACGAAATGGAGTGATGAGGAGTTGGAGGAATGGGCGAAACGGGGGGCGAAACTGGGAGGCATGCCGGTGTTGAACAAGACGCTCAACAAGATCGTCAATTTCAGCGCCCACCCGAATGAAGAGAACCGCATCTGCGACACCTACGACTGGTACGCTCCTGAGTACCAGCATCACCACACGGTCGAAGAACTCTCCTCCTGGTTTCTGGACGCGGGATTTGAAAATCTCCAGGTCCTCTCCCCGGAAAAGAAGGGATTTTTCTATCGCTGTGCCTACGAATGGAACCTGCTGATCGGCAGCGGCGTGAACGTAATGGGGACCAAAAAGAAATAATCTGATCCGTACGTCATTTCACTCTTTTTCAAGCACGTTGTTCTCCACGATCCCCGGCTCGCCATCAAAAGAAATTACATTCGCATTGGCATCGGCTGATTTCGCGATATTCCCGAACAGATCGGGAGGAAGAGCTGGTTTTTGCACGACGAACGCCGTCCGGTGAAAATTCAAGACTTTGTTGTCGCTGGCGGAAACGGCGGCTTCAGAAGCCAGCAGGGCATGTCGCCAGCTTTCAAAATGATTCCCTTGGAGCGTGACGTTTGAACCGGGGAGTGCCCAGACGCCGAAATTGGGCGGTCCAACTTTGCGGA
>JABURQ010000200.1 GCA_014762625.1 Planctomycetaceae bacterium
CTCTACGCCCTGCACAAAACCAAACACGCGCTTGTCGGATGATGTTATCATCAACAACGCGCGCTAGAACTCGAAGAACCCAAATTTCTTTCAAACGCGGTAAGATTAAAGAGAAATAGGTTGACTCAACATGAAATTGATTCGAGTCGCCGGGGTTGTCTCCAGAAGGGAAGCGGGGCAGTCGGGCTGGTGCTGGTATTGGGAAGCGGAGAAGGAGGAATCCATGTGAATAGACTCAAAAAGTGTCCTTTGCATTGCATAATTTGTGCTGATTGGTACATTGGTCGCTTGATGATCCGCCGAGGGCGGGTCTTGCGCGGATCGTGACGTCACGATCCGCGACTGACAGAGATTAGGTTTCGCCACATAAGTAGTGTGGCACAAATGGTTTAGGATTGACGATGACGATTACGAAACAGCAAAAAGCCCAAGCAATTGAAGACTTCCGTCGTGAAGAATCGGATACCGGTTCGCCCGAAGTTCAGATTGCCATTCTGACCACACGGATCGGTCAGTTGACCGAGCACCTGAAAGAAAATGACAAAGATCATGCTGGTCGCCGCGGGCTTCTGCAAATGGTGTCTCGTCGCCGTAAATTGCTGGATTATCTGAAAGACAAAGATCTGGAGAAGTATCAGGAAATCCTCGAACGCTTGTCGATCCGGAAGTAGTCATCCCCGTGGGGAGCTTCCTTCGATGCAACTGTGTCGGAGTCGGAAGTAAGAATGAATCAGGAAATATAAGTGAAGGTATCAGTCGAACGGGAGATTGCAGGACGGACATTCAAATTGACAACCGGCGAAATGGCGAAGCAGGCCTCCGCCGCCGTCCTTGTCCAATATGGTGAATCAGTTGTTTTTGTGGCTGCTCAGGGAGGACCGGGAAGACCGGGACTCGATTTCTTTCCGCTCACTTGTGACTATCGCGAGCGGTTTGCAGCCGGGGGAAAATTCCCCGGAGGCTTTTTGAAGCGGGAAGGTCGCCCGACGACCCGTGAAATTCTGACGAGTCGCCTCACCGACCGTCCCATTCGTCCGCTGTTCCCCAAAGGGTACAAGGACGAAGTTCAAATCATGTCGAACGTGCTCGCCTATGACGCCGAGAACGATCCGGACGTCCTCTCGATTAACGGAGCGTCTGCGGCGTTGACGATTTCCGAGCTGCCGTTCGCCGGTCCGATTGCCGCCGTTCGCGTCGGGATGGTCGATGGCGAGCTGGTGTTGTTTCCGACGATGCAGCAGATGGAAGAAAGCCCGCTCGATTTGATCGTGGCGGGAAGCAGCGAATCGGTCCTGATGATCGAAGGGTTCGCGGAGCAGCTTCCGGAAGACGAGATGGCGGACGCCATCATGTTCGCTCATAAGAATATCGTCGAACTGTGCGAGCTGCAGAAAGAACTCGGCGAGAAAGCCGGCAAAGAGAAGATCGAATTTGAAGGACCGGGCGAAAATCCGTTCCTCGCCGACCTCACTGCCAAAGCCAAAGACCGACTCAAGGAAGCCAAGGTTTCCGGACAGAAAAGCGATCGTTCCGACGCGGTCCGCGAATTACGCGACGAACTGCAAGCCGAACTGTTTCCCGAAGGTGTCGAAGAAACCGAAACCGGGACGCTCAGTCAGTTCAAGTCGGCGTTTCACGATCTGGAAGCGATCGTGTTCCGCGAACTGATTTTCGACGGCAAACGTCTCGACGGACGGGCTCCCGGCGATCTGCGAGCTGTCAATTGCGAAGTGGACCTGTTGCCGAAGGTTCACGGCTCGGCCTTGTTTACTCGTGGCGAAACACAATCGCTGGCGACGTTAACGCTGGGAACGTCTCGCGATCAACAGCGCGTTGACGGGTTGTTGGAAGAATATTCCAAGCGTTTCATGCTCGACTACAACTTCCCTTCCTACTCGGTGGGTGAAGTGCGACCGATTCGCGGTCCCGGTCGTCGTGAGATCGGGCACGGCATGTTGGCCGAGCGTTCGGTGCAATCCGTCCTGCCTCCGTCGGACAAGTTTCCGTACACCATGCGATGTATCTCGGACATCATGGAGTCGAACGGGTCCTCTTCGATGGCGTCCGTTTGCTCGGCAACGCTGGCGTTGATGGATGCCGGGGTTCCGATTTCCCAGCCGGTGGCGGGGATTTCGATCGGGATCGTCAAGGAAAGCGACGACAAGTTCATTCTGCTGACCGACATCATGGGCGACGAAGACCACTTCGGCGACATGGATTTCAAGGTCGCGGGAACGGGCAAAGGGGTCACCGGAATTCAGCTCGACCTGAAAATCGACGGTATCAACGAGAAAATGATTCGCGAGACTCTGGAGCAGGCCAAAGAAGCCCGCAAAGAGTTGTTGCGAACGATGTTAAGCGTGATCGCTCGACCGCGTAAAGAGATTTCTCACAACGCTCCGCGTCTGCTTAAAACCAAGATCGATCCCGAAAAGATCGGCTTGCTGATCGGACCGGGCGGAAAGACGATCCGCGCGATTCAGGAAGAAACCGGCGCCAACCTCGACGTCGAGGAAGACGGTACTGTGCTGGTCTCGTCGACCGATGCTGCGGCCGCTGAAGCCGCGTTGGCTCGCGTCGAAGCACTCACCGAAGAGATCAAAGTGGGACGCGTCTATAAAGGGAAAGTCTCCGCGATCAAGGATTTCGGTGCGTTCATCGAAATCGCCCCCGGCAAAGATGGTCTCTGTCACATCTCCGAACTCTCTGACGGGTTCGTCAAGAACGTGACCGACATCTGCAAGGTCGGCGATTACATGGAAGTCAAAGTGATCGCCGTTGACGATCAGAACCGCGTGAAACTCTCTCGCAAGGTGTTGCTCGAATCGAGCGACGACGAGGGAGACGACGGCGAAGAAGAATAGTTTGATCCTCGCGATCAAATCTGAGAGAAAGTTCGTCCCCCCTCAATGTGCCGAGGGGGGACTTTTTTTGCACCTCCGAATTTGTGGGCAACGGGCGGCATGTCAGATGTAACGACACAAGCCGAAACCGAAGCGGAACGCTGGCGCAAGCAATACGCCGAGATCGCTCAATTAGCTGGTGCGTTGGCGCACGAGATTCGCAATCCGCTTTCCACTATCAGTATGAATCTCAAGCTGGCGTCGGAAGAGATTCCCGCCGATGAGTCGGCGACCAGTCGGCGTCTGCATACGAAGTTGGAGACGATCCAGAAGGAATGTGACCATCTGGAGAACATCCTGAACGCCTACCTCCAGTTCGTGCGTGTGGGAGAACTCGACCTCGAACCGGCAAGTCTCAACGATCTGGTGAGGCAGTTCCTGGAGTTCTTCAAGCCGGAAGCAAAAGCGGCCAACGTCGAGATCAGCTTTCATCCGTCCGCCGACCTGCCTGCGATTCCCGTCGATCCGGTGTTGCTGAAACAGGTGTTACAGAACCTGGCCCGGAATTCGCTTGAAGCGATGCCCGACGGAGGGGTCATCGAGTTACAGACCACCCGCAAAGACGGGTCTGTGGTGCTGGAAGTCATCGATAACGGTGCCGGTATGCCCAAGGAGTTGTGCGAGAAGGTCTTCGACGCGTTCTATTCTCGGAAGTCGGGGGGAAGTGGGCTCGGGCTCTCTACAGTTCGCAAAATTGTGGAAGCCCACGGCGGCCGCGTTTCTTGCGAAAGCGAACCGGATCGCGGAACCCGCATGACTCTCACCTTTCCAGTGCCGTCTGCTTGATTGACGGTTCGTTCCCTAGTTTCCGGTGGTTTCATCAGTTACGATCTCATTCCTGCATTTATGGCAGTGCTGCCAATCCGGCAGTGGCTGCAAGAATGACCGATTTGAGGTGCCCTGATGGCTGATAACAAAGATGCCCCCGAACTAAAGGAAATCCCGATCGATGTGCTGATCGTCGATGACGACGAGGCTCACGCGCAGGCGGTCGCGGATTCGCTCAAGAAGGTCGGTTGTGACTGCACAATCGCCACTTCGGGAGAGCGGGGGATCCAGCAGATCGAGTCCGAGAACTACGACATTGTCGTCACCGATATGGTGATGGGAGAAGTGGACGGTTTGGGAGTCTTGCAGAAGGCTCGCGAGGAACTTCCGGAGGCCTCGGTCATCGTCGTTACAGGACACGGTTCGATCAGTTCTGCGGTCACGGCGATGCAGCACGGTGCTTTCACCTATCTCTCGAAACCGCTCGACATTACCGAGCTTCGTTCGGCTGTCGAGAAAGCGGCGTCCAACATACGTCTGATCCGCCGCAACGCGGAATTGAGTGCTCGACTGGATGAGAAGTTTGGATTCGAGGGCGTGGTCGGTAACAGTCCTCAGATGCAGCGGATCATCGACATTCTAAAGAACGTCGCTCCGACTGACAGCACGGTCCTGATTCAGGGGGCGAGCGGTACCGGGAAGGAACTGGTGGCCCGGGCCATTCATCAGAATTCTCCCCGCAAAAACAAGCCGTTCGTGCCGCTCAACATCGCCGCGCTTCCCGAGAGCATCCTCGAAAGTGAATTGTTCGGTCATGAAGCGGGAGCCTTTACCGGAGCGGTCGGCAAGCGGGTCGGGAAGTTCGAACATGCCAACGGTGGGACGTTGTTCCTCGATGAAGTGGGCGAGATGCCGCTCGACATTCAAGTCAAACTGCTGCGAGTCCTCGAGGATCGCAAGATCACGCGTCTCGGTTCGAACGAGGAACTCGACGTCAATGTGCGTCTCGTCGCGGCGACCAATGCCGATCTCAAGCAGATGGTCGCCGACAAAAAGTTCCGCGAGGACCTTTATTATCGATTGAGCGTCGTTCGTATCGAACTCCCTCCTCTGCGCGAGCGGCAGGGGGATCTCGACCTGCTCATGAACCACTTCGTCAAAGAGCTCTCCGAACGATACGGCAAGGAAGTGCAGGGCTTCTCGCGTCGAGCTCGTCACGCTCTCTTCGAGTACGACTGGCCGGGGAATATTCGACAACTGCGAAATGCCGTGGAACGGATGATGGTCCTCGATACCGACGGCTTGCTCGATGTGGACGATCTGCCCGATGAAGTCGCCGAACTGGCGGGCGAGCTGACGGAGGAAGAGGTCGCCAACGGCGTTTCGGGGGCCGATCAACTGGTCGGCAAAAACCTGAATGAAGTGGAAAAACATTACATCGGCAAAGCCCTCGAACTGACGGATGGCAAACGGGAAGAAGCGGCCAAAATGCTGGGCATCGGCGAACGAACGCTGTATCGGAAGATCAAGGAGTATGGGTTGTGAGGAGTGAGGATTCAGGTGTCAGGAGCCGGGAACCAGGGGTTGTGTTTTGACGCAAAGTCGTGAAAAGGTTTGGTTCTACGAAAAAGATGAATCAGATTCCGCGTGACAGTAGGCCGACAGTCCTCTGTCGGCATGAGCGATGTGGAATGATTCTGATTGATCACCTCACGAAAAAGCGGCTTCGTCTTCACGTGCGTTTTGGAAGACACGATCGACCAGTCGGTTCAGCTGCTTGACGATTTCCTCTCTGGAGACTTTTTGTGGGGGAAGAGAAGACCAGAGTTGTTGAACTGCTTGCCGCAGGCTGAACTCCACCCACTTGGGACTCATTTCTTCTAAGAATTCCTCTTCGAAACCTTCAGGGAATAGCCAGGAACCGTCAGGGTTCTCTCGATTGGTGACAAGGTCATCCTGATCCAGAAGGTCCGTTAAAAATTTCCGGTAGATTGAGCGAAACTGCTTCTCGATTTCATCGAGACTTTTGACTTTGGGTTGTAACATCCAGCATGTTTGAACGGCTCTGCGAATTGACTGATCGATTGTGATTGCCATGAAGAGATTGTGTGAACCTTCATCACTTGGATGAAACTCATGATAAGCCATGGCATGATTCCTACTCGACTACATCACAGATCGAACAACCAACATTCTCTTCTCTTGGCGTCAAAAACTGAATCCTGAATCCTATTTCCTGATTCCTTTCAACACCTCCACGCCTTGCTGTAAGGTCTCATCCGTCGCCGCGTAGGAGATGCGGAAGTGCGTGTCCTGATTACTGAAGACGTTGCCGGGGATGATTAGCAGGTTGTTGTCGATCGCTTTGGTGACGAATTCGGTCGCCGTTCCCCAGGGAGCCTTGATCAGCATGTAGAACGCGCCGTTGGCTCCGTGGATTTCGTAATCGTCGCCGAGTTCCTGCTTCATGAAATCCCGTTTCTGTTTGTACTCGGCCACGCGGGGGGTGATATCGTAATCCCAGGCGGCGAGACCCGCCCATTGCACCGGATGCGGAGCACAGACGAACGTGTACTGCTGCAGTTTGATCATCTGCTGGATGACGTGTTCCGGGCCGTGAACCCAGCCGAGTCGCCAGCCGGTCATCGAGTGTGATTTACTGAATCCGTCGATCACGATGGTCTGATCGTTCCACTTCGCCGGCGAGACAAACTCGTGGTCGTAACAGAAGGAGCGATAGATCTCATCGCTGATCAGGGCGATCTCTTTCTCGGCCGCCAGTTTCGCGAGGGCTTCGACTTCTGCGGCCTGCGGGACGGCTCCCGTTGGATTGGCGGGCGAATTGAACAGGATCACTTTGGTTTTCTCGGTGATCGCGTCGGCGACTTTCTGCACATCGATTTTGAAATCGGGATAGGTGTCGATGAAGACTGACGTTCCCCCCGCCATCGCCACCAGATGCTTATACATGACGAAGTACGGGTCGAAAATGATCACTTCGTCACCCGGATTGACGAGCGTCTCCAGCGACAACATCAAGGCTCCGCTCGTCCCGGACGAAATAAACGCCTGCCGATCGGGATGGCCGTACTCCGCATCGACGGACGCCTGAATCTTCTCCCGCAGCGGGGCGATCCCCTGGGTCTGCGAGTAGGCGTTCTTGCCGTCGTCGACCGCCCGCTTCATCGCCTCCTTGATTTCATCCGGCGTGTCGAAGTGTGGCTGGCCGATCGAGAGATTGATCGGGTTCGTCATTTTGGCGGCGAGGTCGAAGACCTTGCGGATGCCGGAGGCGTCGATGTTGTGCAGTCGGTTGGAGATCCAGCGTTCGCTCATTTTGTATTTTCGATTTCGGATTTTGGATTCGGAAAAATATTCACTGAATTATGACGGAAAGCGGAGAAAGAGTCAGGAGTCGGGTGCCGGGAATCAGGAAATTCGATCGAACTCTCTACCTAACGCCGGTTTGTTGTCAGACAGAGGATTTAGGATTTAGGATTTAGGATTCAGATATCTGTGCTGTGACCGCTTGGTCGCGTTTGAAAGAAATTTCATTGTTTCATGGCTGAACCTCGAAGTTTTCAAAGATGACAATTTTGCGAGTTGTCATCTTGTCAAGTTGTCATCTTGGAACGAAACCCGATAGTTTTGCCCGGTTTTGGGACCGTCCGCCGCGAAATCTGAAATCGCGTCTGTCTGGGAATGGCCCGTTGTGCTGCGTTTACAGTCAATTGTGAGACCACAATGGTTCGTCCGTGGTTAGTCGTTTGTTGTCAGTTGTTGTTCACACAGC
>JABURQ010000075.1 GCA_014762625.1 Planctomycetaceae bacterium
CTGCTTGTTACAGAGTCATCAGACGATCCGATCCCGGCGGCACTGGGAGCGAATCGTCTGATGACTCTGTAACAAGCAGCCCCGTATAGCTTCCGCTGAGTTGCAGGAAGGCAAAAGCGAGTCGGGACGTCAACGACGGCTCCGACCGGGAGTCACTTACTTTTTTTTTTCGTCCAGAACGCAGCCTTCCGACCAGTAATCGAGCGTCTTCAGAATCTTCACGCCGGTCGTCCGCTCGGTGCTGAAGCCGACGTTGACACCATTACAAAAATGGATCAGCGGCAAGCTGGCAGCACGTTGACGATAGCGTCTGGCGACGTCCCGCATCTCCTGGCTCGCTGTCTTATCGGTCGTCACTTCTCGGTAAACAATTTTCAGTGCCGGATACCGACCGCCGTATTTGGCGAGAAACGCCTTCGCCGCTTTACAGTGCGGGCATCCGTTACGCACGTACGCCGTCAGCGTCAGCATCTCATCCAGTTTGGCATTCAGTTTCTCGGCGGAATTGATGTTGTCGGTGAAGTATTTCAGACCGTACACTGCCGGTAGGGTGACTTCTTCGAGTTTGAAGTAATCCTGCATCGACTTGAGACGGGTCTGTCCCTTTTCGTTGTCGTGAACGTCGCGGAAGTAAAGTTTCACGCCCGGATGTTCGTCGCCGTACGCCTCGAACGCGGCTTTAATTACGTCCGTTCCTTCGTCGGTGGAATCGTAAAACAATTCCAGCATGAAGCACTGGACCTTGTCTTCCTGCGCGAAGGCGGCACGCTGGCCGAGACCACCGAGAACCAGCGCAACACACATCAAAGAACTGCAAAAGAAACGAACCATGATCGAGTCTCTGTCTTAGAGAAGAAGGAGTACGATCAAAACTTCCCTGTAAACGGATTTCGGTCAAGCGAATTTCCGAGGACCGAAAGGGAAACCGCTTGCTGCCGGTAAGACGGCCTGCAATTCGCTGTTAAACGGGGCGTAACGATTACGCGGATCGCTCACATCGGACACGAAATGGCGATTGGGGAAAGTTCGATAAGGCCAGTCACTGAAATACCTGGACCGAGAATCTCACCACCAGCTATGTTCGCCCAAAACAGAGTCTCGGTGATTTGTGAATCAATCGTGTTCATTCTGATTGTCAAAGATCGTGTCTTAAGACGTTCCGCCCTGCCGTCACGACGGCGGCTTCTTGATAGCAACTGTAAGCAGGTTGAGTTACGAACTGTTATCAAGGAGCCGCGTTCGTCAGAACGCCGGGTCATCGCAGTCATACAAACCGGAGGCTAGCGAGCAACTGAGCCCGCTTCGCATCAGCGAAGCAAATGGGTGAAGGCGCTAGAAAAAGCGTCTCCTCCTTCCGGCTGATTTCGTGGAAACAAATTCCGCCCCATCAGCCGCTGGGCGCTAGCCCACGGTTGGGCCATTCCAAAATCAGAACTCAGAAGTCCAAACTCACGAAACGCTAGGTCTGGTTGCCATCAATTGGCAAGGGGAATCGTGGGACTCGCTCCCTTTTTCATTGTTCGAGAACTTGCCTCCATAATTCGTCGTAAGTCCTTAAAGTTTCCAAGATGAGCAATCGAGAAACCTCATCTACTCAGGTTATCACCTTATGACGAAACTCGAGAGTTTTGCTCATTTTCGACCAGTCTCCACGACCATCCGCCTGGAACTCTCTGTTTGGATTTTATGGCAATTCGACGCAAAGCATCTCTGACCGGAAACTCGGTAAATCCCGCCACGCGGGCATCACTCATAATATCGACCGACGATTTTTCCCCTTCCGCCAGATATTGTCTCAACCACGATTCCGCCTGGGCGGTTTGCGAGAAACTCCAGACCGAGCGCCCCAGTCGCACGCGGCCGGTGGCTTCGGCGAACGTGATCGTGTCGTCCGCCTCTCCCCAGTTGATGTTGGCGATCCCTTCCGAATTGGTCGCGATCTCGAACCGATAACCGAGTCGATCGTTACCCAGATGATGACGGATCGGCAGGAACAATCGCCCAGAGCGGTTGCGCGGATCGCGGGCGACTCCCCAGACTGCTGTGAAGTGGCGATCGTAATCGGCCCTCCATTCATGATGCCGAGGCAGGGGGACAAGCCCATTGCTCCGCATCCCCTCCACACACACGATGGAGAGGTTGTGCGTTTCCGCCAGTAGTGCCAGATCAGCCAGCAGACTCTCGCGTTCTGATGTTGTGGTGGAGTTGTCGATGAACGCGCTGAGAGAATCGATCACCAGCAGACGCAGGTTTTCGCTCTTCTCCAGAGTTTTCTCCAGTAACGGGCCGTCTAACGGTAAGGAGAGTGCGTTTGGGTACTCCCGACCGGCAGTATCCAGACGAGTCACTGTTGAGACAATCTGAACGGATGAAAGATTGGCACCGGCAGCCTCCAGCCTGGGCAACACCATGTCCTGCAAGCCGTGAGCAGGAGTCAGGAGCATCACCCGTGCGGGATTCTGCGGAGTTCCATCGGGCCAATTGTGACCCGTTGTCACCCGCGCAATCAGGTCAGCCATCACCAGCGATTTCCCGTCTCCGGATCGTCCCGTCAGCAGAGAGACTTTCCCGCATGCCAGATGACCCGGCCAAAGCCAGTCCAAGGGACTGGCCGTGATCTCCTCCTGAGTGAGACATTTGGCCGGTCGCTGGGGCGAGGTCGTCTCGGTTTCCTGCTCCCAGAAGGTGGGAATTTGCCACACATCCGGATTGGGGATCGAAGATCGATTCCAATGAAATTGCGCTCGCAACGAGGTGTACTGGTCTTCGGAAATCAGTTTGCGGCGTTGTAACTCCTCGATGAGTGCTCGACGTTCGTCGGGAGTGACGGTTTCTGGTTGTTTCTGTTCGGCGTCCATGACCTGGTGCCCCCTCCAAGTGTTGAGTGTGCTCATCATCTCCCGTGGGCGATGTATGTGGAAGATCGCATGAATCGCGCTCCCCCTATATGGGAGTTTGTTGCGCAACACCCTGCGCAATTGTCGTAAGCGACTGCTTGGAAGAAGTTTATGTTTGCGCGATAAGGTGAGAGTGAAGGAGGGGGCATTTGCCAATCAACTCTCTATCATTTCCCCGGGTTGCACTGTTCGGCTTACACGGTAGGCCGACTCTCCGAGTCGGCACCTTCGACTGACAATAAAATAGCATGCCCTACGATAAGGCACTTTGTTGCCAGACATTTTCAAACAGTCAAATCAGTAAGAGTAGGGCCTGGTTCCACCGGCCAGAGTGACATTCACTCTCTCCAATCCAAAATTGAAAAACCGCAGAGAGCGGAGAGAACATGGAGAAGGTGAAAATAAACGGAACTCTGATCTTCGTTCATCGACCCTAAAGAATGGAAAGAAACATGATGAGAGAAGCTGAATGCCAACAGTTAGAGTAGGGCCGGTTTGACCGGCCTGAAGAACATTCACTCTCTCGATTCTCTTGGCCGGTGGAACCGGCCCTACTAGTCTGAATGCAAACAGTGTTTTGTTTTTTATAAATAAGGAGAGCAGGAATACAGGAAGTGTGGCACTGTGCGGCTTGTCCGCCAGTGTTTGGAAAATCAAAAGAACAATGTTTTACAGGTCAGGCTGTGCCTGACAATAGAGAGAAAGACTCGCGCCAAGGCGCGGAGACGCAAAGAAGGAAAGAGAAGTCGGATGAAATAAGGAAGACGGATTTTTCGGAAGTCTCTCCCCCTTGCCAAGGGGGAGATTAAGAGGGGGTATTTTAAAAGGAACAACCCCCTGTAGTCCCCCTTGGTAAGGGGGACATTCAAATTTCGTTTGCTCGCCAAACGGGGTGCTTCAGCACAAGACGGATTTTTTCTAACCACGAATCTTCCGAATAACACGAATTGGAAGTTGAGAGTTTCGCGCGGCGGCGCAGAGAAAGAAAACGACAATTCGCGAGTTGACGAAATCAGCCGCAACGCGCTAGCGTGCGGTTCCGTTGATGAACCACGAATCACACGAATTAATGGATAATCTCTGATAGGTATTCGGAACCACGGATTTCACTGATGACACGGATGTCAAATTCACCCTCCCTTGGTCCAAGGGAGGGTCGGGAACGAGCGACAGCGAGAGACCGGGGACGGTTAAAGTGTCAAGAGAAGAGCATTGAATTCTCGCGCGGCGGCGCGGAGACGCGGCGGGAAAAGAAAACTCATCTCCATTGATGAACGCAAATCATGACAACACAACAACCACCGAATGAGTGAAGATTCACATCGATTCGCATTCTTAAATGATTGAAATAAGGAACGCAGGAAATCAGAAAGGGCGGACAGACTTGTTCCAGCTTGTCATGTCATGCACCCGTTTTAGCCGCGAAGCGGCGACCACAATTCAGCCCCGGACGCAGTCCGGGGGTCGGAGCCTCACAAGTCACCAGAGGGCTGAAAGTCCGGCCCCAAAACAATTTCCCCCTCCACCCGTTTCGGGGGACGGGAGCAAGACAGGTCGCCCGACGAATAGGAGGGAAAAAGGCCTGACGCGGTAGAGTCTTTGAGTCCGCCGAGCGACGAGCGATCTACCGGATCATGATATCGCGCAAAATAAAACGTGAAATATAAGCAACAAATGGTTACCGTTGAACTTATTGTATTTGTACGACTGCGCGCTAGGATGACAGCTTTGCAGTCGATAAGTGATATGATGATCGTTCTATAAACAAGTTATTTGGCTCTGCCAAACCGTGCAGTATGTCGCAGGAAACAAATCGCCCTTCGTGGGTGATCGAACAATCGCTCAACTGGCGGCGCTTTACCTGTTGTGGCGACCAAGACCTGTTCCCGTTTAAATGCCATGCATGTGGCTACGCGCTCGTGCTGTGTTACGAATGCGAGACTCTCTACACTGATC
The DNA here is from genome assembly GCA_014762625.1 of Planctomycetaceae bacterium. Classification (GTDB taxonomy): domain Bacteria; phylum Planctomycetota; class Planctomycetia; order Planctomycetales; family Planctomycetaceae; genus JABURQ01. The sequence goes on from JABURQ010000075.1 coordinate 4,854, forward strand.
TGCACGACCTGTCGGCGCGGCGTTTTCCAGCTCACGATGAATACTCGTGCCCGCAATGTGGCACAGACTTCGACAGCGATTTCATGCGGTCATCCCGTGGACGAATGACGTTTCAAGAATGGCACGATGCAGGCTTGGATCACCTTTTGATTGACCGACCGTTCTCAGAACTTTGTGAAATGTTGAGTGGTTCCGCAGCGCAAATCGCCGGTTTCCTCCGGCGCGGGATGCGCAGCACCGCTGGAACGCGGATCACTGAATTTCGCAATCTTGCCGAATCAATCGCCGTTCATTTTCACGCTGCTGCTTATTTCCGCGATGAAGGTTATAATGTTGCCCAATCCCAAACGCTGTCCGCCGCGATGGATTGGCACTCCAAGATTCCAGACTCCAACGATCAAGCGTACGCATTGTTGGGCATTACCGATGCGACTATTCCCTGAGTCAACCACGAAAATAGGCCAAATAACCATGCCATGCACCGGAGTGGCGGTGGCCAGCGTTTCCTGAAATCAAGGTCAACTCCCGCCCCCGGTGATGGCGGTCGTTATGCATCAAACCGAGTCCCCAGCATGATTTACAAACTCGCGATTCCCCTCGCTGTCACGGCATTCATCGCAGGCTGCTCAGACGACGCCGTTACCACAGATTTGGATGCCAACAACATGGATAGCGACACACCATTCCCAACACTGCTCGCAGAAGCGAATGACTTTGACCTCGTCAACGGAACATTCATCAAGATTGGCGACCGATACGGCCACTGGGTTGACGCATCGCAATACACGCCTGAAGAACGTGTGATCATGCTGGTGTGGCATTCTTCCGGCATCATCGACAACGGCGGATTCGAGTATCTCTTCTCTAGCGACTTCGACGGTGATCCAGAATTTAAGATCACCGCGGAAGCCTATAAAACCGTGGGCCTAACTCGCGGCTACGAAGCATTTCAGGATGCCTTTAAAGTCTTTCCAAATGGCAAGGTTCCCCACGAATCTGAAGAAAGAATCCAGCAATACCAGCGGGCCGCTGACTCAGTGCGCGACGAAATCAACACGAAACACTGGAAGGATGGCTGGGAAGATCTGCGCGAAAAGATGCTTGCCAAGTATATTCGCGATAATGTCACAAAGCTGGGTGATCTCGACGCAGCACAGTGATGCATAACAATGCGTTGCACCGGAGCTCTCGTCGGGCGTCCGTTCTAAGATCCACGTCAACCTCGCAGATCACGCAGATGGATTTTAGGATTTTAGCCGCGATCGTCAGATCGCAGGTGATCGCGATAGAAGTTTTCGCGACATGAAAATCGGTCCAACTCGTTCGACTTTCACCTGCCGTCTTACGACGGCGGCTACAATAAAACATCTCCCCATTCGCTCAAACACGAACTTCCACCCCCTGACACTCCGGACAAAAATACGTCGAACGTCCTAAATCCCCCTGGCGTTTCATCTGGATTGTCTCGCCGCACTTGAGGCATTCCTCGCCGCGGCGATTGTAAACCCACAGTCGATGTCCCTGTCCGGAAAATCGGGTCCGGCGCGGTGCCCCGTCCAGATTGCGACGCATCAAGGAACGGCAGCGTTTCAGGAATGCGATCAACTCGTCATCCGTGATGGAACCGACGGTTTGGAACGGCGACAGTCCGCACAAAAACAGCACCTCCGACTTATAGACGTTTCCCGCACCGCAGACGATCGTTTGATTCATGATCGCTTCGCCGAGCGGAGTCGGATTGTGAACCCGGAACCGTTGCAGGACGTCTTCCCAGTCGATCTCTGGAGCGAGCAGATCCGGCCCGAGACGCCGCAGAAATTCGTGCCGTCGGAACTGGGTCGGTGTCAGCAGTTCCAGAATTTTGGGACTGAAACAGACGACATGAAACTCGGCGAGTTCCAGAATCAGGCCCGCCCACTTGGCGGGTTTGTTGTACGGCGTTCCCGCCGGATAAATGTGCCACGAGCCGGTCATCCCCATGTGAGAGTGAATCACCCGGTCGTCGTCGAGAAACATCAACAGATGCTTGCCGCGGGCCTCGATACGAGACGTCACCTGACCGACGAGCGACTCGGCATCCACCATGCCGCGCGGACTTTTCGCAGCGACGATCTCCTGGTCCGGCAGCACTTTGCGCAACGACATCGCCGCCCGGTAGATGGTATCCCCTTCAGGCATCGACATCCTCCGGTCGATCCTTGGGACCGCGATGCAGCCAGCCTTTCGACGTCCAGCGAAAGCCGACCTTCTCCAGAAACGGTTTCAGGTCGGTCTCGTCTGATTTTCCACCGTCAATCTTGGTTAGCATGACCGAACGTCCCGGTTTCGCGAGATCGGCCAATGCCTCCGCCAGCGCGAGTGATTCGTGATCCCGTGCGGGTTGATGGTCGGTAATGAAGGTCGTCAGTTGTTCGCGAGTTTTGCTGAGATAGCCGATCAGTTTGCCGGCTCGCAAAATCACCAACGCTCCCGCGGCCCGTTGCGGTGAGCGTTCTCCCTCTTCCGTCGGCCAATCCAGGGCGGTTCCGTAGAGACAC
>JABURQ010000107.1 GCA_014762625.1 Planctomycetaceae bacterium
TCGCGAGTCCAACTCGTTTTGAACCACAATTCACGGCAGGTTTTGAAATCGTGCTCTGCTCCGTTGCTCTCGCTCCAAGCCTCATTCGATCGACTGGTTTCCGAGGCGGCCTCAGAAGAAATCTTGCGCACCCAGCCGGACGCGGCGCAGGTTGCTTTACCAGCTCCTCATCTGTTGTTGCAAACGGAACCAGACCGAGCGTGGAAAGTAATTGCAGACTGGGCTCATCAAACGAGCAAAGAAAGCTCACAACAAATCTCTAAGGACCGACGCCCCCCGCGGGAATGATGTTCCCCGTCGTCGGTTGTTGCTCTTGTAGACGGTATTGCAATCGGGGATAGAGATAACGCGCCAGCAAGGTCGCGTAGACTTCATGGCCCCGCGCGGAAAGCCACGGTTCCGAGTGCAAAAATAATTCGTCCGGATTACCGACTCCTGTAAAGTCGGTCGAATTATCCAGATATTCCAAGCCGACGGAAGTGGCAAACTCCGAGAGCTGCTCGAACGGTTGGCGGTTGGTATACACGACATCGGGAGCCACTCCATACTTTTTGCGAGTGGTGGGATCGCTGGTCGCCGATGAAGAAACCTGCCAGGGCGCGGGCAGGACGGAGAAGATCACCCCAGTCTCCTGTTCTGCTCCGAGATTGACCAACTGCTCGACAGGTTGAAGAGTATTCTTGAGATAAGGACGCCAATCAACCTGATTATCGCGAATCCAGGCGTAACGTCCGGTGGAGTGGTCGATCTGATCGATTGAGTCGTAGGTCGCTTCTGTCTTCCAACCATCTGCTTTCTGTTTCAGCCAGTTGACCATGACGAACTGATCCTGAAGCTTCTTGAGTTCGGACTCTTGTCCCAGACGAGGGTTTCGACACCCCAGTGGGATGCCATGTTCGTCGTGAGTGGTAAAACTGCGGACCCGATAATCATCGGCGACATCTCCCATTTCAAACGTCACGACGATCACATCAGGATCGAGGGAGCGAAGCCGATGCCGATATTGCAGAAACGACAAGAGCGGGCAATAACCAGGAACGCCGGCATTGATGACCTCCAAGCGCTTCGGAAGATAGTCTTTCAGCATCTCTTCCAATCGCGAAGTGAAGAGCTGATCGCGGGAGAGACCGGGGCCGAACGTCATCTCATCTCCCAGGCAGAGAATGCGGATGACATCATCCGGCTTGGTCAACTCGGGCTCGGGACCGCGGAGACCGAAGGAATTCAGTGATTCGGTCGATTGTTCGTGGGTGTCGGGATTGGTCAGCGTGATCTGTCCCAGCGGTTCGAGTTGATGGTGAACCTGATGGCAGGCCACCGTCTCGATTTCCGCACGTTCGGTGAGCGGTTTTTCCGCCAGAAATGTATGAACCCTCAGCCCAACCTCGGTACAGCAAATCAAACTGATCAGCCACACGAAGGCCCAGAGAAAATTCTTGATGAAACTAAGCCGTATCTTCATACAAGGAAGACTCGTCCTTGAGGTCACCCTGGAATTGGCCGGAATCCTATTAAAACAGAGGGGTTACAGCAAGAGTGGATCGAGCAGGCAAATACGAGACTCCAGCGGAAACCTTCCTGAAATTCAAGAGAGGGGCAGCTTGGAAATCGAAATGCCGATATTTGTGTGCCCCTCAGGAGTTCTACTTTCGTATCTCACACAGATGAAATCCTATCGAAAACGGTATTTGCTCGCGAGACCTTCTCCAGAATCGTACCCTCTCTTCGGGCACAGGGCCCTTCCGGATCGCCGTTTCGATGCGACACGTACTCTTCGACAACGTTCACCAACTCATCCACGCTCCGGGACACCCCGCGCACAGCCGCAGTTGATTTGAATATACGTCGCGCAGCTGATCGTGATTCTCTTCAACGGTCTCTGGAGGAGTCGTCTCTACGTCTGAGAAATCGGAATTCGTGGATTGGCCATCGCCCCCAAATCTGACGACCATCGGCAAGGTCATTAGGATAGCGATCGTCGATAATTGAAAATGATTCCATAGATGTCGCCTGGTTAAGATCAAGTAGTTTGGCCCGCCAACTGCGGCGGTGAAGGTTGAGAATGATCGGCGTGTTCATCGACCAGCGGCACTTCAGTTTGAGATTCGTTCACGACGCGCTCGGCCTCTTTGATTCCAAACAACAGGAACAATGCCGGATGCACGAAGAAGTCGAGCATCGTGGAACTGATCAATCCTCCCAGGATCACCGTCGCCACCGGATAGAGAATTTCTTTCCCCGGTTCGCCGGCGGCGAGTGCCAAGGGGACGAGGCCGATTCCTGTCGTCAGAGCAGTCATCAGCACGGGCGCAAGACGTTCGAGTCCGGCGCGAACGATCATCGATTGGGTCCAGTCCTCCCCTTCATACCGGACCAAATGCAAATAATGATTCAGCAACAAAATTCCGTTGCGCGAAGCTATTCCCGTCAACGAGATGAAACCGACCATCGCCGCGATTGTGAGCGTCTGCCCCGTGAGGACCAGAGCTGCAACCGAACCAATAAAGGCCATGGGTAAGGCTGCCATGACTTGCAGCGAGAGATTGACGGAACGGAACATCGTAAACAACACGAGAAACACTCCGGTCATGGAGACGAAGAACAGGATCGTCAACATCTGCGAAGCTGACTGCTGGCTCTCGAACTGACCGCTGTATTCCACGAAATAACCGGATGGTAACGACTCGACCACCGGCCGGACATTGTTTTGAATATCTTGAACCACATCGACGACGCCTCGGTCGGAGACGTTACACTGCACCACGATCCGACGTCGAACATTTTCGCGATTGATGGTGTTCGGGCCTCCCGAGACATACACCTTCGCTACCGACTCCAGGGGGATTTGGCCCCCTTCCGGGAGGTCGATCACAAGTCGCTTCATTCGATCGATATCCTCCCGGTAGTCCTCTTTGAGTCGAACCAGCAAATCAAAGGTTCGCTGCCCGTCTAGAACTTGCGAGACGACCTGGCCGTTCATCGCTGTTTCCACAAACTCGTTCACATCGGCGACCGTCAAGCCGTTCAGCAGAAGTTGATCGCGATTGATCTCGATTCTCAATTGAGGAATGATCACCTGAGGTTCCACCAACAGGTCCGTCACCCCCGGCACCGTCTCCATCTCGGCTTTGAACTGCTCGGCTTTTTGTCTCAGAATATCTAGATCGTCGCCGTAGATTTTGATTCCGATCTGAGCTTTCACCCCGGAGAGCATGTGCGAAATCAGGTGAGCAATCGGCTGTTCGACCGCGGTGACGATACCGGGAATATCCTCCATGGCGTGTCGAATTTCTTCGAGTTGATCCTCGCGGGATCGCGGAGAATCGGGGTCGAGTTCGAGGATCATCTCGCTCATATTGACCCCTTCGGCGTGTTCGTCGAGTTCCGCTCGCCCCGTTCTTCTGACGAAGCCCACGATGTCGGTAATCTCCATCAGTTTCTCTTCGACTGTCCCGGCGATCTCATTCGAAGTCGTGAGTGAGGTTCCCGGAGGCAAGACGACATTTAATTGCACGGATCCTTCATTAAACGGGGGGAGAAAGTCGCGATCCAGATTCAGGACGAACAGCCCCGCGAACGCCACAGCGATCGTCGTGAGTGTGAGATTCAGTCGCGGAAAGCTGAGGCTGAAGCGGATCACTTTTTGTCCGCCCCATTTCAAACACCGCAAAAAGAGTCCGTCGCGTTCCTCATGAGATTCCCCTTCGGTGTACGAGGAAGGTTTTCCCAACAACCAATACGAAAGCACAGGCGTGACTGTGAGTGAGACCAGCAATGAAGAAAGGATCGAAACGATGTAGGCCACTCCCAACGGCGCGAATAAGCGTCCTTCCATGCCTGAGAGACCAAACAGCGGAATAAACACCAGGATCACAATAATCGTCCCGAAGACGATGGAGTTACGAACTTCCACGCTGGCTTGAAACACAACCAGCAGAGGATGCTTCGGTGCCCCCGCCGCTCGGTTCTCCTTGAGACGCCGAAAAATATTTTCGATATCCACGATCGCGTCGTCCACGAGTTCGCCGATCGCCACCGCCAGTCCCCCCAAAGTCATGGTGTTGATGGAGAGTCCGAAGAAGTGAAAGACGATCGCAGTCATAACGATCGAGAGTGGGATCGCGGTCAACGTGATCATAGTCACGCGAAAATTCATCAGGAAGAGGAACAGGATAATCACCACCAGTGCTCCGCCGTCCCGAAGCGCCTCAATGACGTTCTCGACCGCCCGATCGATGAAGGATTTTTGTGAGTAGACAGGCACAATCCGAATATCCTCGCCCAGAGTTTCCTGGAGATCTTCGACAGCCTCCATGATTTCTTCCGTGACGACGACAGTATCGGCGTTCGGCTGCTTATTGATGGTCAACACGACGGCATCGCCACCTGAGAATGTTCCGTTACCTTCCCGCAGAAAGGCAGAACTGTCGCCCCGTTTGACTTGAGGGCCTTCCTGAATATGAGCAATTTCCGCGAGCGCGACCGGTCTTCCTTCCCGGATCGTCACCACAACCTTCTCAAGATCTTCCACGGTTTGAACCCGACCGAGTGCTCTGACCAGAAGCTCGTTGGGGCCTTGTTGGTCGAGGTATCCTCCAGTGTCGTTTCGGTTACTTTCACTGACGGCTTGTTTCACTTCGTGCAACGTGACTCCATAGCGCAACATCGCGTCAGGATCGATGAGCACCTGAAACTGTTTCCGCCCGCCTCCCATCGTGAAAATCTGAGACACGCCCGGAATGGTCAATAACCGTTGTCGAACGATCCAATCGGCTTTCGTGCGTAAGTCGAGAGGGCTGACATCAGGATCATCACTCCACATTCCCAGCATCAGAATTTGGCCCATAATGGATGAGATCGGCGCAAGAGTCGGCTTGATTCCGGTGGGGAGTCGATCAGACACCAGTTGCAGGCGTTCGGCGACGATTTGACGGTCGTCGTAGATGTCCGTCCCCCATTCGAATTCGACATAAATCACCGAAATCCCTACGCCGGACGAACTGCGGACATCCATCACTCCATTCGCTCCGTTGAGCGTTGTTTCGATGGGGAACGTAATGAGGGTTTCGACCTCTTCCGGAGCTAGACCGGGAGCTTCCGTCATAACCACAACACGCGGTCGATTCAGATTGGGAAAGACATCGATCGGCATTTGCGATGCTTTCCAGGAACCATATCCCGTGAAAAACAGCGCAACGGCAATAATTAACAAACGCTGTCTCAGCGCAAATCGGATGACTGCATTTAACATAATACCCTCCTAGTGTGAGTGGCCGGCATGCGGATCGACTCCACCCCCGGATTTGTTCTTGAGGGCCATTTGCATCTGATGCGCGCCTCGTCGCGCGACAATATCGCCTGGAAACAAAGAACCATCATTCTCAATCACGGCTGAACGCTGGTCTTTGTATTTCACATGCACGGGAATTCTGTCGAAATGCTCTCCATTCTGCTGAAACACGAATGATTCAGCCCCTTCCTGGGTAACGGCATCGACCGGGAGGACGAATTGATTTTTCCACTCTTCGATGGGAACCAGAAGTTGTAGTCGCTGCCCCGGACGATATTTCCACGAAAGAAATCGCTGTCCTTGGGAATTCGCTTCGTCTCGAACGATTTTGTTGGGAAGATCCACGAAGAATGAGAGAGTTCGGGAGTTCTGGTCAACACGGTTCGCGATATAAGCGAACGGCAGGTTTTCCACTTCCTGATAACCATCGGTGCTTTCAAACAATGCCGTCACCGTCCAGTTTCGTCGGGCTGCCTCCGTAACCGCGTTCGCGTCACGCTCAAATGCTCGCCCCTCGATGAACAGTTGCCCTAAGTCAACCAGTTCGCAAAGCGATTGTCCCGCCTGGACAGATTGTCCTTTCTTCACGTGCAAGTCCTGAATCACAAGCGGAGAGTAAGGCTCTTCCGAGTGTGAGACCTGCACGACCTTGCGTCCTGTCAGCTTGAATTCCTCTTCACCGTGACTGTCAGTCGACGGGGCGAATATCTGTAGCGACTTGAGTAAACTTCGAGTCTTAGCCACTTGCTCGATCTGTTCGTCGCTCAGTCCATGTAGCCTCAGGGATTCGCGTTGGGCGTTAATCAGGGCCGTCAACTTGTCGATGGCATATTCGCGTTCGAGAACGAGCTTGCGGGCAACCGCCCCCGAACTGACAACTCCTTCGAGACGGTTCAGTTCGCGTTTTTCGACATCCAGTTCACCGAGCGTTCGAACAAATTCCGTTTGTGTTTTGACGAGATCCTCGTGTGTCAAACGTAATTCAAACAGTAACGTTCCCGGCTGGACCGCTTCTCCCGACACGGAATGCACATGGGTTACGGTCCCAGTGAGTGGAGTCGAGACTTCAATCCGCGTTCGTCCGGGACGTTCGACAATCACTGACGGAATCGAGATTGTTTTTTGAAAAGTCTGGAGTTGAATCGGCTGCAAATACTCGGAAGTCAGGCCGATATTCAATCTTGCCTGATTGGAGAGTGCCAGTGAACTCGACTCGTCGTGTGCGTGACCGTCGCCATGGTCATGTTCGGCATCGTGATCGTGGCTGGCATGATCGTCTTCAGCAACAGAGCGGCTTGACTCAACCGTCCCTGAAATCCAATCTGTGAGCGGCAACCACCAGAGATTCCGAGTGAACACTGCGGTAGCAACCACCAGACAAACGAAGGCGGGAAAACCCCATTGCGTCATCAGTTGTTTGATTTTGGAAAACATGAGTAAACTCCTCGCGCAGCCCCGATCGGGGCGCGAATCGCGGGTGAATGATGAATCTCATCAACAGTCCAAGTGAGCGTTATGAATTGCTCGAGGGAGATTCAATCGAGCAGACGCGATCGAAATCGCGTTGGAATCGTGGTTAAAGCAGCCACGACTGAAAGAGCGCGCAATGCTGTTGCGCGGAGGAGATCCCAATATTGCTAGCGACCCCACAGGCTGGAATGAGGAATTTTCTCCCCGAATCGAGTTCAGCAACGTCTTGACTTGCGGAGACGAAGAGAACTTGTGCGTGAGAGAGAGCAGTGAGATCGAGCGAGATCGTTTTCAGATACACACAACCCACGGTCCCGCAATGCTGAGTATGATTGCAAGGCTCTGGGGCATGAGAATCATCGTCCTGACTTTCGAGGTGATGATGCCCGTCATGATCGTGTGCACAATGTTCCGAAGCAGGATCACATTGAGTGATTTCACTCGACGAGCCCGAACCGAGACACTCAGAATGATCGTGATGCCAGCAGCACCCCACCACTGTATGCCACAGCATCGTCAGGCAAGTCAGAATGGAGATTGTGTAGGCAAACATAGTGTTTTGCTGGGCCAAAAGTGGTGAAGTCAGTAAATCCTTATATTTTTTATATCAAGATATTTCGGCGATTCGGTCAAGCCTAGTTGACTTTTTACGCATATTTACCAGATTCTGGATAGCAATTGACGAAAGACGTTTCACTACGATCGCGGACTCAGAGCTTGTTTTTAGGAGGCTTTTCTCGACCAGTATCATATTTGAAGCCAGACCCCATAGGCCCACTTTGTTCATCGATTGGCTTGACGGATTCTGGCCAGAATGACGCGATTGTTGTCACCTTTTCGCTGTCCGTGGCTGACACGCCCCTCGGCCACAGTCACCCAGACTTCCTCGTCATTGATGTGACAGACTCCGGAATTCCCCAGTGTGGCATGGTTTTCCGGAACCAGAATCTGTTCCAACTCTTTAAGAACGACCATTCTCTCAGAATCGACTTCCCCAATGAACAAGGGGGCACGATGCCGCATGATATGATCGTTGTCAGCTCCGCGACGTGTATAAATGAGATACAAATGCTTGCCAATGATGGCCCAATGTTGCTGCGTGTTGTAACTCCCGAGCGACGAGCCGTCGTTAAACATCCATGGTATCTGCTCAGAATAGGTGAGTCCATCTTCGCTTTTCGAGACCCACGCCCCATCATCCGCCCGCATCGTCAGGAAATAATGATCGTCAAATTGTGCGATTGACGGTTCGTACAATCCTCGATTCGTCGGAACAGAGTGCTCCGAGCCATGCTCAAGATACGTCAGCGTTTCTCCGTCAAAACGGCAGCGGGCGACAATCGTCACGTATATACGTCGAGACTCGCTCCGTTGATATCGAATCGGCAACAGAATCTCTCCGTTCGGCAAATCGACTCTTTGATGGCAACCAGCGTTAGGAGCGATGATCGGCTGATTCGAATGATCCCGCTCCGGGAGCCTGAGCGTTTGTAAAACCCCGCATTTTCCTGTTTCGGGGTCGAGAACGGCGTAGGAGACCTGTTCGCGCAGGATGTTTTCTTTGGTCCCGCCGGCAAAATTGAATGTTTTTCCGGTTATGAGAATTTTCCCGCTGGGGGCATGACATTGAGGACAGAGATCCCCGGCAACCACTTCGTATCCATCTGCCCGCCGTTCGCGTTTCAATTCCGGAATCACTCGCGGAGTGGCCCATGATTGCCCCCGATCCTTGCTGACGGACAAATAAATGTCGTGATACCCATGCGATCCGACTTTTGCCGTTCGCGACATCGTCGTCACACAATACTTCGGAGCGACAAAAGCAGTCCTCGCTTGCGTCCAGTCCCATTTCGAATCTCCTTTCACAATCACCGATCTTTCAATCGATAAACGAGTCTGCCCCGAGCTCGAAGCAGGGACGGACATAATTACAATCAATGTGAAGCATATGAAGTGTCGAAATATTCGAATCATTGCTTAAAACTCCCCGCAGAAGACCTCTGGAATTTCTCCAGCAGACTCCAAACCCAATGACAAGGCAAGATATTCTTTCAAAACCCCATCAGGTTTCACATCTCACTGAATGGAACAGTGCGTCTACGATGTATCTTCGAGAGCCCGTATAATCTGGTGGTCACATTTTCTGAACGCGGCTACAGTTCAGCGGCATGAATCAACCTCCGGACAATATCGATCGGATCGCTCCCACCCGCCAGCCGGAGGGTTCGCCGATCGGATATCAATCGTGGCGGGATCTCACCTTTATTCACTGGCGAATGGCAGCGGACGAAATTCAACAATGTCTCCCCAACTCGCTCACGGTGGATACTTTTGACGGCTCGGCGTGGGTTGGACTGGTCCCTTTTGCGATGCGCGACGTGCGTCCCTGGTGGTCTCCTGTCGTGCCCGGTATTTCTCACTTTCTGGAGACCAATGTCCGCACCTACGTCCATAAAGATGGGGCCGATCCGGGAGTCTGGTTTTTCTCGCTGGAGGCCTCGAAAGCTCTCGCAGTTCGGGTCGCCCGCTATTTCTGGAGGCTCAATTATTTCTATGCTGAAATGGACCTTCTTAAACAAGATCGACAAATCCACTATCGATCTGACCGTCGCTGGCCTCAGCCCATTCCTGCAAAATCACGAGTGAGTGTCCAGTTTGAACAGGAGGCGTCACAGCGTTCCTTCCAGGCCGCCAAACCGGGAACCCTCGATCATTTTCTGGTCGAACGATATTACCTCTACACAACCGACACGCTCGATAATCCTCCTGCTGGACGCCTCTATCGTGGACAGGTTCATCACGAACCTTACGAATTCTGTCACGTCGAATTGATGGATTGCCAGGATGAATTGCTCAAACAGGCCGGCATCGCAATCACGAGCGAACCGGAACACATTGCCTATTCTCCGGGGGTGGATGTCGATATACATCCACTGATTCTGCTGGATTGAGCTCGAAACCCACCAAGCGGATAAAAATGGGGAGTCTGAGTAGTCCGGGAGTCTCGCGTCATCTTGACGATTTTCGCTTTGAGAACTATACATCTCGTCGATTCCCGAGTCATTTTCGGGGATTTCAATGCGCGTCTCTCTTGATCTCGAGGAACTGTCGGTATGGATGCCGCCCCCAACTCGACCGAATCGACGAAACGGTTTGCCCTGCCCCAGCTCACGCGTCCGACTCCCGAAACGCAACAGCAACCGCTACGGGTCATTTTTGGTCGGGCCGGAATGACGAATCGAGATCTGGAGAACATCGAAGTCGGACACATTATCGAACTCCTCGAAACGGCGGAAGCTCCCCTAGATGTTGTGCGTAATAACAGATTGGTAGCCCGGGCAATCCCTGTGGAGCGAGATGGTCAACTCGCCTGGCAAGTGACCGAAGTCCTCGAAGAGACGCCGCGATTCCGAAGGAGGACATCATGAAATTACGTTTTGCCAACATTATTTTGTTACTTCTCTTTTGCATGTGCTCTGCGGGAATCGTCTCGGCTGAATCAACCAACAATCTTCCGGCTCGGAGAATTACTCCTCCCGAAGCATCTCAGGATCGAGAGAGCGATATCTCAGGAACTCCTTTGAACGGAAGCTCGATCGGAACCACCATCGCGGCATTGGGAGCCATCTTGTTGCTGTTTCTCGGTCTGGTTCAGGTCTGGCGAAAATACACCCCGCAGGCGAATCAATCGTTACCGGAATCCGCTTGGCAGATTCTCGGCACAGTTCCTCTCAACCAAAAACATCAACTCTGCGTTGTTCGCATTGGCTCGCGATTGCTGGTCTTGGGACAATCCGAGCAGGGATTGCAGACGCTCTCTGAAATCACCAACGGGGAGGAAGTCGCCCAATTGATGGCTCTTTGTCAGACACCGCCAAAAAACTCCGACAATGTTTCCTTTGGCGACCTGCTGAGCAAGTTTCGCGATCGTAGCGAGAGCTTTTCCGTCTCCTCCTCCGAGGAGGCGAAACGTGCGTGAATTCGTCCTACTGCAAAATCCGATCCTTATCTTGTGCCTAGTGCTTTCTGTTTCTGTCACGTCCCAAAGCAACGCACAGGAGCCGAGCCTTTTCGGCCAGACGAATCGACTCCCCGCGATCGAAGAATCAGCAACCGCAGAGGGTCTGGACATTGAAAACCCGGCCATCGTGGCGACCGCTCCGGATCAGGAATCGACAACGACTCGCGAGATTCCAAATTCTCTGAAGCTGATGCTAACTCTGTCGGTCTTCAGTCTGGCTCCGGCACTCTTAATGATGACCACCTGCTTCGTCCGTTTCACGATTGTCACCAGTTTGTTGAAACAGGCGATCGGCACCCCCAACATCCCCCCCGCGCAGGTAATGACATCTCTGAGCCTGTTTTTGACATTTCTGGTCATGGCTCCAGTCTGGAAACAGGGATACGAATCTGGAGTCAAACCGTATCTCGAACCACCCGCCGACCAAACTCCACTGACAGAGATGCAGGCGTTCGAACGAACAATGGTACCGGTTCGCGAATTCATGGGAGGGCAAATCGAACAAACCAGCAATCAGGACGCCGTCTGGATGTTCTATGAATATCAACAACAAACCGATCCCACCCAGTCGGTTTCTCTCGCCGAGACGGAAACCCCACAAACTTATCAGGAATTGCCTCTGTCCGTTCTGCTGCCGGCCTACCTGGTGAGCGAACTGAAAACGGCGTTTCTGATTGGTGTGCAGATTTTTTTGCCGTTTCTAGTGATCGACCTCGTCGTCGCATCCGTGCTGACAAGCAGCGGCATGATGATGCTTCCCCCGGCGATGGTTTCTCTGCCGATGAAGTTATTACTGTTTGTATTAATTGATGGCTGGCATCTGATTGTCGGCATGTTGTTGGAAAGTGTTCGTCCATTAACCGGTTAATTGGAATCCCTACTGAGCAAGCCTGACACTGATGACTTTTGAGACTGCCATCGATCTAGGTCGCGATACGTTGCTTCTGGCTTTCAAGCTGGGAGCTCCGCTGTTGCTCGTTGCGCTGGCTGTGGGCTTGATCGTCAGTGTCTTCCAGGCGGTGACTCAGATTCAGGATCAAACCGTCTCCCACGTCCCCAAGCTGATCGCAACGCTCCTCGCGACCTTGATGCTGATGCCCTGGGCGTTGGGAGAGCTTGTTGATTTTGCGACGCGACTGATCACCAACATCCCCGGTTCTCTCTAATTGCCGTATGCTCGAATCGCTGCACGATCTCTGGAACCAATTATCCTCCATCGAGGGTTCGGATTGGCTTGCGCGGTTGGCATCCGGATATCTGCAGACCTTTTCATTCGTCGCCGCCCGACTTGCGGGATTTGTCTTGTTGCTTCCCTATGCGACGGGAGGGAAAATGGCTCGACACCTGCAAGTGCTGCTGGTTCTTACGCTTTCGCTGGTACTGACTCCAGCCATTGTCGCGATCTCTCCCGCGAACGCACAGCCGGCTCCCTTTGATGTGAACTGGCTGTGGGTAACGTTAATGGAATTTGCCCTGGGAGCCGCGATCGGTCTCGGCGTCGTGCTGTGCCTGTCCGCGTTTCAAATGGCCGGGGAACTGATCGATCAACAAATGGGACTCCGACCGCAACAGATCTTGTTACAAACGGGAACCTCCGCGCAATCGGTCACGGGACAGTTTCTGTTTCTCGTTGGTACCGCCGCGTTTCTGACTTTACCCGCTGTGGGACAGGGAAATCGAGGCGGCTTGCTGCTGTTTGTCGACACGCTGATGCAAACGTTCCAGACACTCCCTGCTGGTTTTGGGACTCTCCCCGACAGACTGGGAGTGGTTGTCGTCGGCTGGGTGCAACATTCGGTCTCCCTGTCTTTACTGGTCGCGGCTCCGATTCTGGCCTGTGCCATGTTGGTGGCGATGTTCGTGTCGGTTGTGAATCGATCGGTCCCGGATGCTAACACGCTGATGATCGGTTTTCCGTTACGGACCCTGGTTTGTCTCACCGTTTTGTTAGTGACTCTTTCGGGAATCACAACGCGGATCACCGACGAAATCCCACGACTCCTCGACGATTTCACTCACCGTTTGAACGGATAGGAATGCCCGCGCATGAACGATCCGCACGAACAAAAATTCTTTCCCGCCTCTTCGCGCAAACGGCGACAGGCACGCGACAACGGACAGGTCGTCGTGAGTCCCGATTTACTGGCGGGAGTCTTTCTACTGGCTGTTACCCTGATCCTTCAGATTTCCGGACACCAACTCCTTGACGATACCGGAACTTATCTGCGGGGATCACTCGACCAAATCCAGACGACTTCTCCCGAGAATCCTTCTGACTTAAGCGAACAGTTACTGGGCTTATTCGGTTCCTCGGCCAGATATTTCCTCGGGAAGTTATGGCCGATATGGAGTTTGTCCCTGCTCGCCGTGGTTGTAGTCCTCATGCAGACGCGCGGACTCATCCACTGGGCCACACTCAAGCCAGACCTTCAAAGGATTTCTCCCGCAAATGGACTACAAAAATATTCGCCTGCCGAAATCTGGCGTCGCACACTGACCGTGAGTATCAAGCTGACGGGACTTTCGTTGATCGCCTGGACATGGGGCGTTAAACAGCACGAACTCGAATCGCAGGCAACTCTCTCGCAACAAACGAGCGCGGGATTCGAACAGGCCATCAGTTTTCTGGGGGCGCTGGCTGGAGGCATGATTGTGTGGGGTGTTGTCGATTACATCTGGAGAAGAATTCGATTTGAACGCCAACTGCGGATGTCAGCCCGGGAAGTCGCCGACGAACAACAACAATTCGATCCCGATCCCAATATCCGACAGAATTCGCAACGATTGCGTGAAAAGTTTTCGTCCAGTCTCAGCTTGAACCCGGAGACCGATCTGTTCATTACTAACGGCATGGCAGAGGGAGTCCTGCTGCGATATCAGCCAGAGATTCACGCCGTTCCGATGATTCTGGTCAGGGAAAGTGGATCGGCGGGAGTGATCCTGCTTCAACGCTGTTTGCAACGTCGCATTCCGATACACGAATCGACAAGTCTGCAGCAATCCCTGTTCCAGCCAGCGGATTCATTGTTACCCCAAGATTTGTGGCCCGAAGTTGCAAATATCTACGCAAAATATGCTTCCACAATGAGATCGCAGCCCTTCTCCGCCGAACCTGTCAGCAGGGAACGTGTCGAAGAATCAGAGGTCTGATTGAGGTATGATCGCCACCTGATTTCGTGGCAATCTTTCGGTTGCAGAAAGAGGCCCGGAACGACTACAATCTGCCTTCACCGGGATGTAGCGCAGCTTGGTAGCGCGCTTCACTGGGGGTGAAGAGGTCGCAGGTTCAAATCCTGTCATCCCGACTTGAGAGGACAAAAGGCCCTTCGGCAAGCATGTCGAAGGGCTTTTCTACAATCAGATTTGGAGCCAGCTCTTATTTGAGAGAGTGTGGCTGCTCCGGAGAGATGGCAGAGTGGCCGAATGCACCGGTCTTGAAAACCGGAGTGCCAGCAATGGTACCGGGGGTTCGAATCCCCCTCTCTCCGCTTTGTTGAAGAATGGCTCGCAGACACTGTGAAAACAGAAGTCTGCGAGTCGACCTCTCGAATCTTGGGTGCAGTTGTCCCGGCTTTGTCCCGGTCGGGATTTTCGGCTATTAAAACTTCTCCTTCGAAACTACCAAGTAGGAGTCGCAATATGAGAAGCGCCTTTGCAACGGGCACATTGCCTGGTTGCGTTTCTGTGATTCGGAATTGATGACGCATGGTTAACACTCCTTGTCGTTTTGATGATAGGGATTTTCAAGACTTTGCATAAATTTCTGTGAGTCGTTGTCACTCAGGTGGTCGTACACGGCGGACATTGTTTTTCACCGGCATGCCCCATCCAAGCATCAACGACGCCTTGAGAAACACCCTCATTCACACAGTAAGTTTCAAAAAAATGCCGTGCGGTCATTCAGCTTCTTGGTGTTGATTCAATAGCCCGCATGTCTCACTGGGGGTTAGCAGGCCAACCACGCAACGTCTGGAAATCACTCCTACACAGGGCGTCAGGCTGTGTAAGATCAGATTTGCCTGATCCGCCCCAGCCTGATTCTCTTTTTAGAAGTCCGAACTTTGAGCTCTCGAATCGACAATCGCCAGAATCGGCTGACGTCAACAGGGATGATGACCAATTCGGAGAATGCTGCTCCAACATTGCGAAAATCGATTCCGCCAAGCAATTGCACATCAAACGCCAAGCGGACTTTCGGCAGGGCCTCCGTCTCAGGAAATCCAATCCATTCACCCACTCAGTGGCCGACGGTTTGGGAGGCTCTCCGGAGCTTTGAGAAAAGTGGACCTGAATCGAGTCAAAATTCAAACGTTCGATTGCGATTACAGCTTAGGCAGCGGTATGCCACCTTCGCCGTTTCCAAAGAATCGATACAGAGGACTGCGGTGGACATCGATGAACCGAATTCCAAAACCACGATTCTTTTCGTGTTGCGCACGAATGGCCCAGGGAGTTCGAGGATGGGTGTCAATAATCTGCTGTAGTAGTCTGGTGGCCTCTTTTTCCTCGATCTCCAATTCTGCGAGATATTCTTCACGAGTCATTTTCAGGTTAAACGTTTTTGCCAGTCGATCGTACTGACTCTGATCGGGAATAATCGTCTTCTTGACTCGTTGAGCACTCCAATGATTTGAAGGTTTATCGTCACTGAAAGCTTCTTTTCGTTTGGGTTTGGGGTTCGCCACCAGCTGGTCCACGGCAAGTAGATACTGAAAGTGTCGAATTCTGAAGGTCTTCAACTGAGCATATGCTAAATCGTAATTAGCGCGCCAACGCATGGAGGGTTCCGTATCGCGTAAAGGTCGAATTTGATCGAGCATTGCCAGTGCTTGCTCAGTGAGCCCCATCGCCTGGACTACCTTGGAAACTTCTTTGTATGCAACCGATTGAAACGCCGATATCTCAAAAGGGAACAAACCGACCTTGATCTCCAACTCCTTATGTAACAGTGGATTCAACCGTTCGATCACATCAAACAAGACTCTACGAAACTCTTGATTATCGCGGTCGATGATATATTGCCTGCGATCTTCGAGACTGGGTTGGTATTCCCTCATATCCAAAAATTCATACTTGCGATTCGTGAGATCGCGTCGTTTGTATAAATCGGCTTCATCATTGGGAAGGATAAAATAGATTCCTCCCGACTCCCGAGCCATTCGAACTTGAGTGTACGGGCCAAAACCAGCAAGTTGAGTATCCCCCCAACGACTCCGCAGGCCGTCCCACTGTAGAGACTCGACCATCGGTGTTTCCGGACCACGACGAATTTGCAACCAGTGTGGCAATTTGTATTTGGGGTCGATCCAACGAACGCGGGCATACGGATAACCGAACATCGATTCCCGCCCCATAAAATATGTGGGAACTCGCCCCTGTTTCAACTTGGAAACCGTCGTTTCCAAAACCTGCGCATTATCTCCGTCATCCCCAGACTCATCAGAAACCACAATCACAACCAACCGACGATTGGTACCTCGTGCCGAGGCAATAAACTTATCGACCGTCGCGTTGATGCTCTGGCACATATTTTCCAATCCGCTCTTATCGACGGGAATCTTCTGGATGGAATCTTTGATCTCCTGCAGATCATTCGTCGGCTCGGTGTGCTGGTGGATCGTCTCACCGAAAGAAAGAATGATCGAAAGAATAGGAGTATCCCGCTTTTTTAACTCTTGGTCCTGTTGAGTCAGCACGCCCAGCTCTTCATAGGTCTTATAGAAATTGTCTGCGATTTCCTGCTGGTCATCTTTCATACTCCCCGACTCATCGAACAACCAGACCACCAGAACTTTCTCTTTCCGCATCAAGCGGATCAGTTCAGCCGTCATGCGGCTCATCGCCGCACCATATCCATCGACAGCAGCTCCGGTTTCTCCTTTAATTTCTCCTTCACCAAAGTCTTTTCCAATGGTCTCATCACTGGGTAAAGTGACGTCCCTCAAAGAGACTTCGATCTCGGGATCCTCCAACGTTTCCGATCTTTCAATTTTATTACTGGTGACGACCGGGGCTGTAGACGATCCAATCTCTCCCGTCACTGCTCCCCCAGGCTGCGTATTAAAGGTTTGCGCGATGGAGGTCTCGATGTTTAATTCCTGGGTGAACTCTTCCTGAGTCCTCTCCGGCTCGAAGACGGTTTCGAGATCCAACTGCATGTTCGGGTCGATCACTGTCAGCTTGATCAAATAGAGAGCAGCCAGCACGAGAACATGTGTCAGAAGAGAAACCCCCAAAGCTGGTATATCACGAGTTTTCATGGAAATAGGACCGCCGCGAAAAAAGCGATTCGGCTTCTTCGAAAATGTAACTTAGTGGATCCGGGATTTCCCAGATAGAATTTTCGGTGGCACTGACACAGCACCATCGTTTTGCTTCATGGTCATCATAACCGGTGATTCGATTAAATTCGACATTTTTTGTCCGTTGTCGTTCTATTCCCGTTGAGGGCCGAGTGTTTGCAAAAATCGGGACTACGCGCAGACGCTGGCCGGAGAAGACTTGTCGATATGTCGATAACCTTTTGCAAATTCGTGGAGTATCGGGACTCCGAGGAGCGGTATCGGGCTGCGTAAGTCCGTGCTTGCCTGCCTTTAATCGCCCCACGCATCGCCCTGATTTCCGTGCGAGATACGCACAGAATGGCCGCCCAGTAGTGCCATCTCACAGAGAAGCTGACCGGGAGGCGGTCAGCGATGTGGATCTCAGTTTCCGCACTCAACCGACGCTCCGGTTGAGCGTGTTCATTCATCAGTTACATGTTGAATGCTACAGTTGATTCCCCTCAGACACCAGCAAAACTAAATCACACCCTTTGAAGCCCACCTACTGCATTTGAGGATTCCCCACTTCCGCAGGTGGTCTGAGCGACATCAAAGGAAAGGCAAGAGCCGCATCAAGTCATGTAAAAATCAGAGCTAGCCTGCTAACGTTGGAACTCGCTATACTAGAAACTCTCGCATTTCTTAGTTCAGGAGACATCTCCGATGCGCTGTGCTCCCTGTTTATTCCTTCTACTCTCATTGATGATCGCTCCCGCTACTGCTGAAGATACGATCTTCTCCGGCCCTCAACCCGGAGAAAAACTCCCCGGCTTTACCGTCAAAGGTGTCTTTGGAGAACATGCTGGGAAGGAATTTGACCCTATTCAAATCGCAGGTGAAAAGCCGGTTCTGATTATTTTTGTACACGCCCGCACGCGTCCCGCATTCGGCCTGACGAATGCTGTGATGAAATACGCGGCTCAGCGAAAGAAAGACGGTTTGACCTCTATAATGGTTTGGTTGACAGCCGATGCGACAGAGACCGAGAAATGGTTGAAGGTCGTTGAGAAGCATATGCCTGATGGCGTCGAAATTGGTTACTCACCAGATGGCATCGAAGGTCCCGGCGCTTATGGCCTCAATCGAAATGTGACAATGACGGTTCTGGTCGGCAAAGAAAATAAGACGACTGCCAACTTTGCTCTCGTCCAGCCGAGTCTGCAAGCCGACGGTCCCTTGATACTGAAAGAGATTGTTGCGGCGGTCGGGAGCGGAGAAGTCCCCGATATCTCCGAGTTAGGGGGACCGCGATATCGGGCAATGCAACGTCCGAACTCAAAGACAGACACCGTTCCTAATATGCGCCCCGTTTTGAGCCCTCTGCTCAACAAGGAGGCCTCGAAGGATGAGATTGACGCAGCCGCAAAAAAAGTGGAGGAGTTTGCGAAAAATAATCCGGCTGCCGCAAAGGAACTGGGGCGAATCACAAATACCATTATTAATGCCGGCAAGCTGGAAAACTACGGCACCTCGGTGACCCAAGAGTATTTCAAGAAATGGGCTACGAAATACAAAGACGCCAATCTGAACGAGAGGGCTCGTCCCAACGGACAGAGAACAGGCGAGAAGAAACCTGAAGAGAAATCAGAACGTTGATCGCTTAGGGAGTGCGAGAAGAGAATCGTCGTGAGATATTTCTTCCTACTGTCGTTGCTTACTTTGGCCCGAGCAGACGCTCTCGGGGGAGAGTCGGGGTTCGTCGACTTCGACACTCAAATTGTTCCCATTCTGACGAAATCGGGATGCAATACCGGAGCGTGTCATGGAGCCGCTGCCGGTCGCGGGGAATTTCATCTCTCGCTGTACGGTGGCGATCGTGCGTTTGATTACCATTCGATTGCATTGGAACTCGAAAGCCGGCGTGTCAATCTCGCGCGTCCCGAGCAGAGTTTGTTGTTGCTGAAAGCCACGGAAAGCATCAATCACGGCGGCGGCCCACGTTTGGAGTACGAGGGTGCTGACATGAAGACGATCCAGAAATGGATTGAAGAGGGTGCGCGACGTCACAAAATGAGACTACTCGTTGACTTTAAACTTGAGCCGCGCCAACGAATTACACAACTCAATGGCGAACCGATATTGATCAGGTCAATTGCCCAGTTCAGCGATGGTTCCACTCACGATGTCACCGCCTGGACTGTCTTAACCGCAGAAGACCCAGCCGCAGTTCAGGTCAACAGCCAACAGAACACGGTCCGAGTCCTGCGAACTGGTCGACACATTGTGATCGCCCGCTACCTCGATCGCGTTGTTCCCATGATCTTGCTTGTGCCCCAGAAGCATGACGAGATTGCGATTCCCGATGGCGTCAACCGGAATCTGATCGACAAGCATGTCAATTCCCTGCTGGAAACATTGCGGATCCCTCTTTCCCCTCAAGCCAACGATGCGACGTTTCTCCGCCGTGCGACACTTGATTTTACGGGACGTCTTCCAACTTTAGAGCAGGTCGTCGCGTTCGAGAACGATTCGAGGCAGAATAAACGCGAACAACTCATCGATTCGCTGCTCAACTCAGAAGCTTTCATCGATTACTGGACTTACAAATTTGCCAAGCTGTTACGGATTCACCCACAGGGGCAGGACCGGACTGGGGCTCAAGCTTATCACAACTGGTTACGGACACAAATCACTCAAGACACACCGTACGACGAGATCGCTCAAACGCTTTTGACGGCCACCGGAGATTCGCATACTGTCGGCCCCGCAAACTTCTATCGCACGGTTGGAGGTCCGAGGGAACAAGCCGAGTTCGTGAGTGAATTGTTTATGGGGAGCCGATTGCGATGCGCGAATTGCCACAATCATCCACTCGATCGCTGGACTCAGGACGATTATCACGGCCTCTCTGCCATCTTTGCGAAACTGGACAGAGGACGCGTGGTCAAAGTGATCGAGAATGGAACCGTCATTCATCTTCGTACCGGAGAGCCTGCCGTCCCCCGCATTCCGGGCGAACAGTTTCTCTCAGACGAGGGAGACTCGCGCGCACAGTTCGCAAGTTGGCTGACCGATGCCGAAAATCCCTTTTTTGCCAAGGCCATCGTCAACCGTTTGTGGAAAGAACTGATGGGACGCGGACTTGTTGAGCCGACCGACGACCTGAGATCAACTAACCCGGCTACCCATCCCACGTTGCTGGAACAATTGGCCGAGGAGTTTGTAGATCGCGATTACAGTTTAAAACATATCCTCCGACAGATCGCCACCAGCGCGGCATATGCCCGGAGCGCGTCGACGCGTGCAACGAATGAGCACGATGATCGCTTTTACTCACACGCGATCATCCGTCCTCTCGAACCCGAAGTGCTGGCAGATGCGATTGCCGATGTCACTGGAGTGCCAATCACGTATGGCCAGGAACCGCGAGGCACAAGAGCAGTGAACCTGTTCGACCCACAGACACCTTCTCCGGAATTGGAGATTCTCGGACGCTGTTCTCGGGAAGACTCCTGCGAAAGCAAACTGTCGACGACGGGAGATCTCCCTCGTATGCTGCACCAGTTTACCGGCCCACTGATTAATTCACGCATCACGAACTCCGATGGCCGGCTCGAAAAAATGTTGAACAAGAATCAAAAACCGGATCAGATCATCTTTGAGTTTTACCGGGTCGCTCTCAGTCGCTCACCCTCAAGCGACGAAACGCAGTTCTGGCAAAAGCAACTGACCGCCGGACGGTCACTACGAGAACGACGAGAAATCCTGCAGGACTTTGTCTGGTCGCTTTGTACCTGCCAGGAATTTATCACCAATCATTAACCGGGGCCCATCTGCCATGACTCATCAAAGCCCACAGCGAAACTTGAATCGTCGGGAGATTCTCCGAATTGGCGGATTGTCGGCTCTCGGTCTCGGCTTGGAAGATCTGTTTCGTACGAGACGTGCGAATGCCTCTGATACCCCTATTGTCAAGCCAGCCGCTAAATCGTGCATTTTGATCTGGCTCGATGGTGGAGCCAGTCATCTGGAGACATTCGACCTGAAGCCCGACGCACCCGCCGAGATTCGTGGTCCTCTGGAGGCCATTTCCACCAATCTCCCTGGTGTGCATATCAGTGAATGCATGCCGGAAACTTCAAAAATACTCGATCGTATCGCAGTTGTCCGCTCGGTCACTTCTCCACTGGGCGAACACAATTTCGGTACACACTATATGCTGACGGGCTACAAGCCAACACCCGTTCTCGAGTATCCCGTCTATGGCGGAGTGAAAGCACATCTCACAACTCGTGAAGATGTGCTGCCTCCTCATATCGCCGTCCCCAACTTTCGTGTTGGCGGCGGACGTCTCACGGGAGGAGGTTATCTTCCTCCGCAAACTCGTCCATTTGCTGTTGGTGGGGATCCTTCCAAACCGGAATTCCAGGTTCGCGATTTGGAATTGACGAACGGTTTGGACGTGACCCGACTCGACCGCCGTCGCCGTTTCACGCAACAGATGGATCGTTTGGGCCAGCTTGGAGAAAATGCCTCTTCTTCCGATCCCAATCTGGACCGAGCGTTTCAGTTAATCACATCACCCGAAGCACAGCAGGCATTTCGGCTTGAAGAGGAGCCGACGCAAGTCAGGAATCGCTACGGTCGAAAGACAATCGGGCAGAGTTGTTTGCTTGCCCGTCGTCTTGTCGAACGCGGAGTCCCCTTCGTGACCGTCAATAACCGTGGTTGGGACACTCATCAGGATCTCTATACGCGACTGAAAGAGGGTTATACCGGAGCGAAGAATCCTGTCGGTTTGATTCCTTCTCTCGATCTTGCTCTGTCGGGGTTGATTACCGATCTGGAAGATCGTGGCATGTTGGAGGAAACCCTGGTTTTAGTCATGAGTGAGTTCGGTCGGACTCCCAAACTCAACACATCGGGAGGACGGGACCATTGGCCACGCGTCTTCAGTGTGGCTCTTGCGGGAGGCGGTGTTCAGGGAGGACAGGTGATTGGAGGCAGCGATTCATCGGGAGAAAGCCCCGCCGATCGTCCGGTGACGCCATCAGATTTGTCCGCCACCATTTATCAGTTGCTCGGAATCAATCCCCAGCGCGAACTTCACACACCAGATGGTCGACCTGTTCGCATTGCTCCGCCGACTGCGGAAGTCATTGAGGAATTGATCGCATGAGATTCTTCTCGATGTGCGTGCTTGCTCTCATCGTCGCAGCGAAGAGTCTCTCCGCTGCCGAGCCTCCAATCGTCGCTATCGCGACAGCTCCCGATGGCGAAACCGTGCTGACCGGTTCAAATCGTGGAGTCGATATTCATAAGCACTCGGATTTAATATTCGGGGAGCGGTATGATCTCGAATTCGCTAACGTTCACGATCTCGCTTTCTCATCCGACGGAACTTCTCTCGCTATTGCGGGAGGTAATCCTGCCGAAGTCGGAATCATCAAAATTTTGACTTGGCCAGAGAAGAAGCAGATCTCCCGGTTGAAACAACATACAGATGTGGTCTTCGACGTTGCCTGGAGTTCTGATGGAAAACAAATCATTTCCGGCGGTCTCGATCAACAGGTGCTACTCTGGAATGTTGAACAAGGAACCGTTGACAAGAAGTTCATAGGACACTCGAAGGGAGTGACCTCTGTATGCTTGTTGGATCAGCAGCAATTGCTCGTCAGTGCCGGTCTTGACCAAAGCCTTCGCGTCTGGGACCTCTCCACCGGGGAGCTTGTGCGAACGCTCGACAATCACACGGCAGCAATTAATGATTTGGCGTTACGTCCTTCCGATGAAGGATTACCGATGGTTGTTTCCTGTGGTAATGACCGCACGCTCCGATTCTGGCAACCTTCAATTGGTCGACTGGTCCGCTTCGCCCAACTCGATGAGATTCCGTTGGCGGCTGTTTGGCTGCCAGGAAAACCACAGGTCGCGGTCGCCACGACGAAAGGAAACATCCTGATTGTTGATGCCGAAACTACCGATGTAACTAGCAGGATTGAGGTCGACGACGAGCGACTCTATAGCCTCGAAATCAGCAACGATGGGACGACATTCTTTGCTGGAAACCGCAGAGGTTTTCTCGAACGGGTTGTCGCTCAAAAAGAGAAATGAGGCGGTCTACATACCAGCAAAGCAATGCGAATCTGGTTATGTCGGGCGTTATAAAGCTTCTGAAATCTTCCGTCTTAGGCCATGCAGCGAGAATTTCGTTGTGCGCAGCGGTCGTTCAGACGAATGGCACGTAAATTTTCAGTAACTTCCTCTGCACAAAAGATATGGGCAAAAGGCCTCATTTGCTAAAGTAATCTTGTCTACGGATTCACCATCAAGCAAGGAGGCCTCAAGATGCGACATTGTAAACAGGGACGGTTTCAGCAAGAACAGGAACAATAGTGTGAACGCGTGGTTTGGGTGAAGTTCACCTTCCAGCCTTCGCTTCGCAGTAGTCGAGTGATCTGACGGTATCCATACCGAAGAGATTCACGAACCAACTCCAGGATGCGAGCGAGTAACAACGGTACATCGCCCTTCACCTTGGGCTCATATCTTTGCGTGCTCCGAGGTTGACCAAGAACCTCACAAGCCCGATGCTCCGACACCTCACACGTCGACTGAACATGCGAGACGGCATGACGTCCTCTGGTCGGGCATAGTAGTTTCTCTCAAGGGCCTCTTTCAGAATCCGCTTGTCGAGTTCCGACTCAGCCAGCAACTCCTTGAGACGACGGTTCTCAAGTTCAAGTTCTTTGAGTCTCTTGGCCTCGTCTGACTTCATCCCTCCATACTGCTTCTGCCATCGCACCCAGGTCGATTCTTTGACCTCCAGCTTCTGCAACACTTCTCCCAAAGTCTTGCCTGCTGAAAGCATGGCTTCCCCCTCCTGAAGCAGCTTCACAATCTGCTCAGCTTACGTCGTCGTCGCTTCGGCATGAGAGTCTCCTTGACCATCATCGGTCGGTTAGACTCTCATAACACACGGACCAGAAAAAGGGGAGCACGCCATTCCGGGTACTCTGCGAATGGCTTTTTTACAGGGTTTTCAGAGAGCGTGTTGAAGGTTCAATAGCAACACGAACCTCAAAAGTGAGGTACAGATTTCCCAAGTCTATCCACCTTACAACCGTACAGCTCCGCTTCTTAGATTATTTCAGTCAAGGATGTGTGAAGACTTTTCCGCCCTCAACAATTATGTAGCGCTTGTCAACATTGAGATTTGAGATCGTTTGTATTTTACCGTTTGACCACTCAACATGAATTTCATTAATTCGCTGATCCTGACCAAGACCGAAATGCATAATTCGCTCATTCGAGACTTGATAGCCATCTCCTGCCGTAAGCTGTTGACGATGAGTACTAAGTTCTGTCTTGATCACGACATTTGCCCCAATCGCATTACGAGAGACGCTTGTTCCTATAAGCGCCAAATCTATCCAGTGTTGTTTGCTTGTTGACTCATTTGCTAATAACACGAAATTATCATCCAACGGAGAGATCACGAAATCAGTCAACCCGTCACGATTGAAATCGAGGACAGCCAAACTACGTCCTGAAATTTTACTTTCAAAAAATCGCCCCACAGCACTTGGTGACAATTCATCAAACTGCTTCCCTCCCAAATTCATAAAAATTTGAGTGGGCATGCGATACAGGACTCCTTCTTTTTTGAAGTCTCCGACGTGTCCATTGGTGACAACCAGATCAAGCCACCCGTTATTCTGAAGATCGATAAATTGAGTTCCCCACCCCACATAGGGAAGCCCTTTGAAAAATAAGTTTGAAGCTCCGATGTCATCCATGAACACCCCCCCATCTCCCTGAAGATAGAGACTGTTCGCTTCGTCCATATAATTCGTTACAAAAAAGTCAATAAAACCATCAGCGTTGACATCACCTGACGCGACCCCCATACAAGCGGATGTGCTTCCATTGCGGTTCAACGCGAGTCCGGAAAGAAAGGATTGGTCTAGAAATTCGATGTCGAGAGCGTTGGAACTCGGAGTAGAGTTCAGAAAAAAATTCGGCTCCTGATCGTTGGCGATAAATAATGAAAGACGATTGTCAACTTTGCCATTCAGTTTTGCCTGTAACAATTCATCATGAGGTGAATCGGTTTTTGAGACATGCGGGGTTGAATGAGGCAATCGATTTTGACGAAAGGCAACAATTCCAAGCCCCGCGCCAACACGACCATCCGGTTTCAATTCAATCAAGCTGGTCCGGCCATTCCCGAGTGAGATACGTGCGTGATCTGCAGAACTCTGATAAGCTTCTGGAGAGCATTCGTTTTCGTTACAGATTTTTTGGAAAAGCTCTTCACCTTCCACATAATTTACGTCAAATAGATCAGGATTTCCGTCGTTGTTCAGATCTGCCATGAGAACACTGGTGGTCCATGATTCCTGGTCAAGACCTGCCACTTCAGATTGATCGACGAAGGTGCCATCACCATTGTTAATTAACAACTGGTTGTTGCCAATGTTGGCGACGTAGATGTCAGTAAACCCATCGTTGTTAAAATCTCCACACGCACATCCTTGCCCAAATCCATCTTCGATAGAAAGCCCAGCAGCCTTAGAGATGTTTAGAAAATGTCCACCTCTGTTCCAAAAGAGAGAATCATGGTATTGGGAAGAACCTTTGGGACTCGCAGAACCACTCGGCCAATCTTCTCCCTGCGTCAGAAAGAGATCCGGTCGGCCATCGTGGTCATAGTCGAGAACTCCCACACCACCTCCTGTTGACTCTTGCATGCGAACTCCCTCGAACTCGGATTCTCTCCCTTTATGATAACTGAAAACGAGTCCCAGTTTGCTCGCCAGATTTTGGAAGCGTATTGATTCGGAAGCGAGACTGTCTGCTTTAGAGGGAGTTTCCGGCGTGAATTCTCGTTCAAAGGAGGAAAAATCAGGGTAATGGCCAAGATCGTGAATGAGGCAGAGATTTCGATCTTCCCTGATCCGAGGCAATGAAAGATCTGGGTATTTAGCCAATTCGTTCAGTTGTTTTTGAATCCATGGGGAACGTTGATTCTGGCCATGTGCGAGAATTAACCAACTCCATGCTTCCCATTCACGACCAGTGTCAAGCAGCAATTGAACCATTTCACTAAACGCCTGTTGGTCGTTGCCTCCGGAATCCAAAACATCAGAAAGTAGCCTTTGGATTTGATGCAAACTTTCCGCACGTTCCGTGAATGCTTTGCCGGCTTGAGGATCGATTTCAGACAGGACTCGTCCCAGTTGATGCATCGAGCGATAGGCAGTGGGGGCCACTAAAGAGCTTTTCCAGAAGCATTTGGCTGCAATTTCATGATTGCCCTGCTGCTTCGCCCACAAGCCTCGAAAAAACCAAATCGCCGGAGTGTCGCTGAGAGATGGGGGTAATTCTTCATACCATCTCACCAAAGACTCCTGATCTCCCGTCAAAAGCAAAATTTCTCCATAGAGAGCTTGCGCCATGGCGTGATCGGGGGCCGTTTGAAGAACGAATTCAAGACGTTTCAATGCTTCTGAATAATGCTCTTCTCGAAAGTCCTCCAGCGCGAGCCCCATTTGAACAGTTGGATCCTCAGGCTCAAGGCGTTCGCATCGCTCCAATTCGTTCCGATACCCCTTCCGTCGACGCTCAAAATCGGTCAGGAGGACTAATTGTTCGAAGCCAAGATCGGGGGTCTTTAGTACTTTGCTGAGTATTCTCTCTGCCTTCCATCTTTGCCCGGTTAAAACATACAGATTGGCGAGAGCTTCTAACGCTTCCCAATTGTCAGGGGCATTAGAGAGTATGTACTCATACGATTCGATGGCTTGACTAATTTTCCCTTCAATCTCTTGCGCTCGTCCCATCATGACCGCTGCATCTAACGAGAGCGGTGAACTGTCTCTTGGGATCTTCCTCAAATGCGTCAGCCCCACTTCTGTGGAACCGAGTTTGATTTCTGCCCTTCCGAGTATCAGGCGTGATTCCAGCCATTTCGGATCGTTTCTGGTAATTTTTGAAGAGAGAGAAATCGCCTCTTCGTAGTTTCCGACACGAATGGCCTGTCTGCTTTTCTCTAGCAATGATTCCGACACAGGTTGCAAATCCTCGTCCTCGGACAAACAACCATTAAGGCACAGAGCAATCAGAAGAGAGGAAACGACGGCGAGAGCGGAATTCTTGAGCCGAGACTGAGAGCGTTTCAGTTCGGAGGCAATTGCTCCTTTTTTTGCGGTAAAATTCTCACCGGATGTGAAAAACTTTTTTCGGTGCAATTGGTCTGTCTCCTGAAAAACGACTAGAGGTACGTCTCGAATCAGCCTGTCTAATCTTTCTCCAATGCTTCACCACGAGGCCTTGTCGCTTCATAGAGGATACGATGATATTCCGCCTTCTCCGGTTGGTTCGTGAGGCGGTAGGCTTCGGTTAACCAACCCTGAATCTGAAAGTTCCACGGTTGAAGTTCCGCGGCTTTGGCTCCATATTTGATCGCCTCGTCCATACGCTTGAGACGCCCCAGAATATGGGCCATTCGACCGAGATATTGATATTCACTATCATTTAACCCGAGAAGCTTCTCGCCATAGGCAGCTGCAGTTTCCAAATCACCCAGATCGTGAAACAAGTAAGTGAGTTGCCGCAACGTATATTCGGATTGTGAATTAAATTTCAGCGCCTTCTCCAACGCAATAATGGCTTCCGTGTTATTGACTCCGGTGATCGCATAAGCTGTCCCCAAAATTGACAGGGTTTCTGCATCCTGCGGATGTTCGTCAACCCAGGAGACGAGCTTGGGAATGGTCAGATTTGCGAGGACCTTGTCGTTGATCGCCTCGGCTTGACGAACCATGAACACGGCACTGTCTCTGTCAATCACTTCGGGTGCGAGTCTCGACTCCTGATACACGGAGATTTCTGAGTCTACGTCACTTTGAGAAGTCTGTGACGGCTGTCGTAAGATGCGATGATCGGTTTGTGCCGTGTGGGGAACGTCGTTCGCTTCAAGCTTGGGCATATGACAATTTATGCAGGAATCAGCACTGTCGATTTCGAGTCGCTGAGGCCGAGGTAAAGAACATTCGACTGTCCCACCATCTTGATGGCAGTGGAGGCATTTCGATCGATAAAATTCAATTCGATTCTCTGCTGTGGGCAAGGAGTGTGGATCGTGGCAAGACGTGCAACTCATCTCTCCCTGGCTCTCCATAAAACAGCGACTAGAGAGCATCTGTTCGGATTGTCCGACAGCTTGGGTTGTTTTCCCCTCTACTTTCGTACCTTTAAGGAAGACGGTCCAGATGTCCGAAAGCGCCTGGCCAGCCCGAAAATCATAGTCCTTTTTGTCAGCATGCGTCACTCTGGACACTCCTTGCAAGTGACATTGAAAACAAACGTCATTGCGATAGGGTTGATCCAGTTTTGAAGGGTTGAGGATCGGATCGCGAGAAGTGCCGGTTGTGAGTTCGCCCCGATGGAAGGCAATATGATCTTCTCCCGGACCGTGACAACGTTCGCAACTGATGCTCAACTCGATGATCGGGTTAGGTTGAAATACGTGTGGTCTACTCGCCACGTGAGCGGCCCGCCCGACATGACAATTGATGCAGCCGTCCAATATTTTACGTTCAAAATGCAAATTCTCTTTCTCATAACCCGGCGAGAGACCCCAGGTCTCTGATCCTGAATACCATGTAATCGGGGACATATATAAATGTCCGTCAGCATAGTAAACGTAGGAATGCCCCCTTTGTCCCGATCCAATGGCAAAATCCATCTCCACCTCTCGACGACACAATTCATTTCCTTCTGAGGAAAGAGCTTGTTCCGTGTGAAAAACTTTTCGATCCTCTTCTTGAACCTCATAGGCTAATCGAACGTCATAGGATGAAGCATAAGGAGCAAGAAAAAGTTCTTCATCAGTTGAAGACGGATTCTCGGGAAAGTTTTCCGCAAGACCGGCGGAACGTCCCATCGGATGAGTTGAATAAGCTTGCGAGATCTCTGGATGGCACTCCACACAATGGTTACTCCCCACAAAACCTTGATAAGGGGGGATAGCATCATGATCGGCGACTTCTCGTGCCTCGCTCTCACTCAGAGAAGTGTCAAGTTTATTCAGGGTTTTGTCCAGTTCCGCGATTGGATCTTGAAACAGTTCGTGAATCGCGATACGCCCCAAAATGACCGTCAACCCAATCACAAGAAGCGACAAGGTAATTGTTTTTGCGCGAAGATGTCTCATGGAGTGATCATCGCCTCCTGAATCAGGATTTCCTGATCCACCGGCACCGCATCAACGACGCTCTTCAGTCCAGATGGCCACCGTACTTCAATCGAGGTATTTGAATCGGATTCCCCCAGGCCGAAGAAGAGAGAATGTTCGTGAGAGGCGCAGTAGCTGGTCCCTCCCGGTAGCTGGCCGTAGAGATGCTGGTCACCCTGTACGATCTTGACCAAAGCGCCGATACCGTTTCTGTTACTCGTCGTCCCCAGGAGATTAACCTTCAGCCAATGACCGGTTCGTTTGTCATTTCTTAGGATGGCCGCATCATCGAGCTGATGGCTGATCGCCAGATCAATATCTCCATCGCGATCAAAGTCACCTTTCGCAACGCCCCGTCCCAGGAGCTCTCGGTTGAAATATTCTCCGCTTTCAGTCGAAGAACATTCCGTCCAACGTGAACCGGAACTGGTGAAGAGCTGCGGTTGCATTTTAAATGCGTCTCCACTCTCCGTAAAAGAATCGTCGATGTGACCGTTGGCGACGAAAATATCTTCTGAGCCGTTACAGTCGAAATCCGCAATGATCGTGCCGAATCCAAGAGACTTAAGAGTGGGGAGATGGAGCCCGCAATCTTGAGTGACATCCGTAAACATGCCGTTGCCGAGTCCACGATACAGCGTATTAAAATCGGATGTAAAGTGGGTCAGATATAAGTCGGGATGACCATCGTGATTGACGTCTCCGAAGCCCACCCCCATGCTGGCTTGATAGAGTCCTTTGCCGCTAACGGCAGCCCCGGCCAGGATGGCAGTCTCCTCGAATACAAGATCCCCTTTGTTGATAAATAAATGGTTGGCAGTTGTATCATTGGCGACATAAATGTCGGCGTGTCGATCTCCATTGAAGTCGGCAATCACAACCCCCAACGATTTACTTCCGGGAGCGTCCAATCCCGATTCAGATAATTTTTCGGTAAAGGTTCCATCACCGCCATTAACGAAAAACCGATTCACTTGGGGATCGACGTCCTTTGGATGACAGATTCCGGGTTTGCCACTCGCACGGAAGCACTGTATGGGAGATGAAGGGTCGTAGACCGTATAATTGCAGACGAATAGGTCAACACTACCATCTTCGTTCAAATCGCCCCAAGCAGCGCTCGCTCCCCAATCTCTGTTAACGAGATTGGACGCAAGCGTCGCTTCAGCAAATGTGCCGTCTCCCATGTTTCTATAAAACGTGTCCAAGCCGACATTCGTAATGTAAATGTCATCGAAACCGTCGTTATCGTAATCAGCAACGGCAACCCCCTGGCTATAACCGTTTTCCCGCAGTCCTGCTTGGTTCGTGACGTTTATGAATCTTTCACCTTCGAGATTCCGATAAAGTTGGTCGATGGGGTTCGTTGCGCGATCTTCCTGGAGGGGGCTACCGCCTTGTCCTAAGAGAAGATCAATGTAACCATCTCGGTCATAATCGACCCATGCCACACTGCCGCCGGTCGCTTGGGTCATCAACTTTTCAGCGGATTCGCCATTGTCGTATTGAAAGTTGACCCCCAATTCTTGCGCAACATCCTGAAAATGAGGACATGAATAATCGGAACTGTCATCTGGATGTTGCGACAACTTCTCTAGCTCTAGACCGGAGAGTAAGGACTCGTTGGGTTCCAATTCTTCGTTTTGAGAGTCAACAGGTGCGATCGTTTCAGCCTGTCCTGTCGAGGACTTATGAGAATCTGTGCAGCCGGTAAAAGCGATGGTGGCGGCATTTGCCAACACGAATAGATGAGTCACGTATCTGTTCAAGCTGCGCATTGCCATGACCGAGAAATCCCTCCTTCGACATTCAGTCGTGGAACGGAGACCGTCGCCACAAACTGGCTTTCCCTCTGAGAGACTGCTTTCTATCTCTAGTCTCCTTGCGAACAAAAAGACAACCAATCGCTATTCGCTGGTCACATTGCCGAGCTTTTGGGATCTGGCGGGGGTTGCCCTCGTTTCGGGAAAACAAATGAGAAACCCCGGCTCTCATTTTCGGAGCCAATCACCAATCAATCAGCTAAAACAACGACTCATGACACTGCCATATCAACATAAACAAACCACGATCCTCTTATGTCGAAAATCGTGGTTTGTTTTGAGTCTTATGCTGAGAAGCTGCAAGAGATCAGAACTCTCCAGCCACATCACCACCACCAGCAGTCATCAGCGATCGTAAAGTTCCCTGACGAGCAGGTTGTGACCCTTCGGGACCGAGTCCTGTGTCAATATTTTCGCTAATAAAGTGCACAGAACCGTCGCCCATCATCGCATGAGCCCCCCCGGTGTGGATACTGGAGAAGCCGGTACAGCGCGGATCACCCCAATCAGTAGGTGTGAGTGCATTGATGGACTCTCCGGAACTGATCGGTCCATAGGGAGCAATCCACAAAGCATCTCGGTTGATTTTCCCTGGATTCAATTCACCAGTAACAGAATCTCTTCCTACCCAATGGTGGTTTTCAAAGACAGCAATGGTATTGGATGCCCCGTCGCTCAACTGTGCAAGTCGAGCGGAACCACGCCCCCAGAAAACCCCACGATGGCGGGGATAGTTGTCCCAATCGTGACTGTAGTGTTCCACCCAATGATTGTGCGACCATGCAGCTTGATTTCGTTGGCCAGCGTCGCCGCAATCTTTCCAACCCGTCCAGACAAACCCCATATTTCCGACGTAGTCAGTGCGTCCTCCTTCGTAATAGGGGCCACTAGAAAAGCCACCTCCAAGGGCATTTCCCTCGTAAGTCAGTACACCCCGAGTAATTTTGGATTGCGGATTGCTGGGACAAATCAGGTTTGGAATCACGGTTGCAGCCCCAGCTCGAACAACAGGATGGTCATAACCCTGACCACTGCCGGAGGGATTTGTCAGATGCTGGATCATCTGATTATAGAGAGGTGCCTGATCCATGTAGGGAAGAACCCCTGTAATCCAAGACAGACCGAGCCACTGTTGAGGTTGGTTTTGCGAAGGGTCTCTTCCGGTTTGATTTTGGCTGGTCGGATAAGGCAATGTTCCGTCATAACACATCGGAAACATCTGAAAAGTGTCGTGGTAATTGTGAAGCGCCAACCCAATCTGCTTCATATTGTTCTTGCAGGATGATCGGCGGGCAGCTTCACGGGCCTGCTGTACGGCAGGCAACAAGAGCGCCACCAGCACAGCAATAATGGCAATCACGACCAACAGCTCAATCAGCGTGAAGGCACGCCTCACTCGCGTAAATGAGCGGGATAATCTCGGGACAAGCATAGAGCACTCCTCAGAAAGAGAAAAAACGAAATGAAACAAGTACCAGAAGAAAGGGCCACTCCTTGAAAGAGGTGGCTACCTTCATTGAAGTTGAATATGTGATTTACGGATTCAGATGAGGAAATTGGAAACCATCGATTCGATGATCATCTGAAGGATTCTACTATTGTGAATCATCCGCAGGGGGACCTTTACGACCATATTTTTCGTATTCTGCCGCTGCTTTTGCAGCTTCTTGTTCAGCTTCATCGGTCTCTAAGTGAGAAGTATCAGCCGGGATCTCATCGCCGCCTCCACAACCTGTCAAAACGACTGGAAAGAAGGCGAAGAAGAGAAGTGGCAAAAGCGTCTTTTTCATTGTGTGGGGCCCATTTACGATAAATACTCAAACCATGTAATCTTTGAAGATTCCACGAGATAACCACTAAATGTGTGTGTGAGGTTTAGAAGAATAAGCCTTTACTGAATGTCAAGCAATAAAAAAACACATTTTTTGCAAGAAATTTCAAAGAAACGAGCCTTAAAACCCTTGATTTATGCCAACGCGATGGACAATGAATGCTCCTCAACAAACTCCATCAGGGGCTCTGGTCAAACACCTGTTTCATTCTGCCTTTTAAGCTGTGAGGCTGTTTCCCAGGATCTTCGGGACCGGAATCACTGATCATACTTTCCCCTCCTTGGCTCCGTATACGATAATTCAGTGAGGAAAGCACCTCCGTTTGCCCTAACTGCTCGATGTAACCATGCATTTCCATCACCAAACCCCATTTCAGGGCGCGGCCGTCGGTTTTGTAAAGTTTTTCCTCCAGGAGCTTCCCAGCAATTGCTAATTCTTGAGTCTCAATCGCCTCTTGTTCTCTCCCAAGTTGTCGTAGAATTTCGGCTTTTAACCAACGAGAACGCCAGGAAAAAGGGTCTATTTCCAGCGATTTTTCCAACGCTTCCAGTCCTTTTTGTTGCTGCTGGGTTTGTCTGAGCAACCAAGCCCGATGCCTCCAGAATCGAGCATCTTTCATGGCCTCGGGCGGGGCTTTCTGGAGAAGCTCGATCACCCGATCCGTTTTACCGAAGTAAGCATTCAGCTCGAGATGAAATGCCAGAATTTCAATATTTTGAGGATACTTCTTAAGACAATCATTGATCAAAGTTTGATTGCCGGGGGCGATCGGTGATTTTTCGAATTCATCATCGGCTTTTGATCGGTTTTCATATTTCGCTTTGTAAATCGCTTCTGCAACTTCGAATGTTTCGTCTTCCGGATAATGCTTTCTCCAATTTTGAACCTGAACGAGACCGGAGGTGAATCCCATGGCGTTCGTCAAAATCAGATAGGCATAAGCCTCTGGCGGCTCGGCATTTCTTTTCATCGACTCTCGAATCTGATCGACCATTTTTTGACGCTGAATGGAGAGAGCGTAGAAAGTAATCAATCGCTGATGAGCGTGAGTATTTTCAGGATCCAACTCCAGAATTCGTTTCCAGGTGCTTTCGGCTTCATAGGCTAGATGCAGATCGCTTGATAGTATTTCACCGCGGTAGGACAGCGCAGCGATGGCGGCTTGATAGCCGTCACTCACTCTTCCCAATGTATCGGCCGCCTCAGCAAGCTCACCAGATTGGAGTTGTGCTTCCGCCAGAAACATCAGAGCGTCATTATTATCGGCATCCCAGTCCAGCCACTTCTGAGCTACGATCTCCAGACGCCCCCACTCTTCCTTGTTGACCGCTTCAGAGCTTAGAGCACGGAATTGTTCCTGTTGTTTTTCCGCACGATTCTGAAGACTGACGAAAACTCCCAAGCCGGCCCCCACAAGCAGAAAGACCAACGTAATCAAAAGCAGCCGACCAAGACCGTTTTTTTGGGGGGGTGAAGGATCAATTTCCGATGAAGTATCATTAGAGTCATCAGAACCAGATTTTTCTTGATTTACTACCTGATCGGCGGTCATCAATACCTTCCCCGAGGCGAAATTATTGAATGGATAAGAAGTCCAAATTAATTGTATCCTAAGTCCTCCCCCAACTCATCATCAATCTACCAAGACTCAAGGCCGATTGAGGAAGCTCTCGGGAAGAGTATCGCATCCTTCATCTAATCACTGTACGTGATAAAACTGCCGAAAACGCTGAGGGCAGGATCGGCATCGCGGAGAGGATCATCAAACCAAAAACACTGGGAGATAGGGCGGAGCCAGCAACTCTCCAGAGGTTGAAATCGAAGCTATTGGCGAGTGATCATAGCCGCAGAAAATGGCCGAAGTCCCTTCGGTTCAGCCGACGAAACACGATTTCGTCGGAAAACAGCCTCGGCGCGGTTCCGTCTTGAATGAGGACAGGTGGTGAGGATAGTACCATAGCCTTTGGTAAAGTCGGCAGCACTACCTCTGAATTCCTAGTCGATACTGGTCACGATGTAACGCTCTGAACCGACTGCCGTTGCGGTCAATGATCAGATGGATGCGACAACAGGCCCGACTGTTTGTCCGTGTCGATCATTGGCTGGTTAATGGAAACCAGACGGATGTTTCGTCGAAACCCTTTGATCGCTGCTTGCAGAGCCTGAACTACTAGAATCGAACCCGGATGACGAAATGCTTCAGGCGACATGAGATTTCGGAAAATTTTGTTGGTATCTGCATTGTTGCTTGTTCGACACAAACTTCTATTCGATGTACCCAGAAGACTGATCTTCATAAAGACACAAAAAGCACTGTCCCAATTTCCCTGAAGAGCCATCGACAATTCTTCCGATATCAACTATAGACGTCGCGTTTCAACTCCAAAGCTGTCACGTAATCTATGTGGTATCGAACTGTCAAACCCTGGTTGACTGTGCTGCTTGTGCTTTCACAAGTTGTTGCGACCACTCCTCTTCATGCGAATAGCAGTCATTTTGGGGCGAAATGCTGTTGTACGGAGAAGTCCCCTTCCAATTCCTGTTGCTGCCATCATCAAGAAGCCCCTGCTTCAAAGTCCTGTTGCCATTCTGCTAAGGCGGAACGCTCGAAAGCTTCGTCGGCCAATCACGGCTGCCAGTCGATTTGCGGGTGTGGATGCCAGCAGACGACGCAGCAGAAAGCTCCGCTCTCTTCCTCCTCAGATCCAGACGAACTGGTCCAACGCTCGACCGAATTCACAGGCGAGCAAATCGTGGACGAGGCTGTGAATGCCGGGATTCCCACACGACCGGAGGCACTCGAACGTCACACGTTCTTCTTTGAATTGCCTCAAGAACTGCTTTTCTGTTCCTGGCTGATTTAAATCAGCACCTTCTTCCGATCGCTGCTGCGCCGGCGATGAGGAACAGAATTCGCTCACGACCTGACTCCACCGAAAGCGGTGGTCTACTCCGATTGTTGATCCGCTCAGACTCGATCTCTCAGCGATTTCCACGATCGACAGCAATAGGCTCGTGACTCCCGTTTTCCCGGTCACCCATTAAGGAGGATCCGGCCCATGGTGCCATCTTCCCATCAAGATCCCAGCCCGAATAACAAACAGGACGATTCCACTCGAAACCAGAGTTCCCCGAGGGTGCAAACTGACGCTCCCTCAGCAACGCCTCCAAAGGGGCGCTGGAGAGTGATGCCTGTCCTGAGTTATCTCACCCGACCTTTGTTGTATGTATCGGTCGTGATGATCGTGCTCGGCGCGATCGGATTGGCCCAGAGAGTGGGCTGGATTGAGAAACCTCAATCGAGTCCGACCGGAACAACGGCCCATACGTCCGAGGCCAGTCCTGATTACATTTGTCCCATGATGTGTACGCCTCCTCAAAAAGAGCCGGGAAGGTGTCCGGTCTGTGCGATGGAACTGGTACCGGCGAGTTCCGACTCCAATGGGGGCGACGAACGCTCGATCGTGATCGATCCGGCTTCGCGGCGCGTGGCCAACATTCAGACGGTGGAAGCGAGAGCCCATTCGGCGGAACAGATCATTCATGCGGTCGGCGAAATTCACTACGACGAAAGTCGTCTCAAGACGATCTCGGCGTACACGGATGGTCGCTTCGATCGTCTCCACATCGATTTTACCGGCGCCGTCGTCACGCGAGGGGAGCCGTTGGCCACCTTCTACTCACCCGAATTGTATTCCGCTCAGGTGGAGTATCTGCAAGCCTCCCAATCGGTCACTCGACTTTCGGGCCAGGCGCTGGCGTCGGTCGCGGAATCCAATCGACGTTTGCGCGATAACGCCCGGCAAAGATTGATTGAACTCGGGATGACCGAGGATCAAATCAAATCACTAACCGAAAACGGAGCCGCGCTCAGCCGAATGGAAATTGTGGCTCCGATGAGCGGCACCGTGATTGAGAAGCTTGCGGTCGAAGGAGAATACGTCAAAGAGGGCGAGCCGATCTTCAAGTTGGCCGACTTATCGACCGTCTGGTTAATGTTGGAGCTGTTCCCCGCTGAGGCCGCGTTATTGGAAAACGGTCAGGCGGTGGCGACGAAGCTCAAGTCGCTCCCCGATCAGGTATTTCCGGGCGAAATCACTTTTATCTCACCCGAGGTGGATCCGCAGTCCCGCACTGTCAGCGTACGGGTGGCGATGAAAAACGAGAAAGGCAAATTACGAATCGGCGAATATGCCAAAGCCTCGATCCGGGTTCCCCAGAGTGACTTCGACTCGATCGTCATCCCTCGGAATGCGGTGTTAATGGCGGCGGACCATTGTGTGGTGTATGTCGAAACCGAGCCGGGACGTTTTGAAATCCGACGCATCGAAACCGGGGCCGTCTGCGGCGATGAAGTCGTGGTCGTCAAGGGGTTGTCGGTCGGCGAACTCGTCGCCACCAAAGGGAACTTTTTACTCGACTCACAAATGCAACTGGTCGGCAATCCGTCGCTGATTGACCCGACCCGAGCCGTCGCTCCACGCGAACTTTATCCCGGTTTCACACCCGAGATGCTGGCCGAAATCGATCAGCTTTCGGCGGCCGATCAAAAGCTGGCCCTGGAACAGGTCATCTGTCCGGTGACCGATTTCAAACTGGGGTCGATGGGAGTTCCACCCAAAGTCGTGGTGGACGGCAAGCCGGTTTTTCTGTGTTGCGAAGGTTGCCGTGAGAGCCTGCTGGAGAACGCCGAGGATCATCTGAAGAAACTTCAGGAATACACCCCCGAGACCGAGGGCAAACAACATGAGACGCTCGAAGAGAATGACGGGCTCCCGCCTCTGGGAGGGATGAGTCTCACGGAAGAAGACGCCACCTTGCCTCCTCTCGGGGAGATGCAATTGATGGCTCCCGAGAAACCTCGCACGACTGATGCGCAATCTGACTCAGGGAGAATTCTGCGATGAAATGGTTAATTGAATTCTGCCTTCGAGAACGATTGTTGATTTCCATTCTGTCGGTCGGACTGATTGGCTACGGCTGGTACGCAGCACAAAAAGTTCCCGTCGATGCGATCCCGAACGTCGGTGAGAACCAGGTGATCGTGTTGACGAAATGGGAAGGCCGTTCTCCGAAAGATATTGAAGATCAGGTCACCTACCCGCTTTCGATCGCGCTACAGGCCGTTCCCGGTTCGAAAAGTGTTCGTGGCAAAAGTATGTTCGGATTCAGTTTCGTCCAGGTGACCTTCGACGATGACGTCGATTTCTACTGGGCTCGATCCCGAGTCGCGGAACAGCTGACGACGGTCTCCAATTCTCTGCCGAAAGATGTCACGCCGACGCTCGCTCCGGACGCGACCGCATTGGGACAAATTTACTATTACGTTCTGGATCCTCCCGCCGGAATGGATCTGGCCGAGTTGCGTTCCCGGCAGGAGTTCTTCATCAAATACGCGTTGCAATCCGTGGATGGCGTGGCGGAAGTCGCTTCGATTGGCGGCTACCTGCGGCAGTATCAAATTGAAATCGACCCCGATGAACTCCGCTATCACAGCATCCCTCTTAGCCAGGTCATTGAAGCGGTCGAAGCCTCCAATATCGATGTCGGCGCAAAAACCGTTGAACAAGGGGGCATGGAGTATATCGTTCGCGGGAAAGGTTTTATCGGTGTCGAGAAAACCGAAGCGGAGACCATCGAACAAATCGAAGACACCGTGATCGAAACGCAGGACGGCGTTCCCATCACGATCGGGGAACTCGCCACCGTTCAGGTCGGCCCCGCGTTTCGACGCGGTGCGCTCGACTTTAACGGGCAGGAAGCGGTTGGTGGCGTCGTCGTCATGCGTTACGGCGAGAATCCGAGTGACGTCATCCAGCGGGTCAAAGCCAAGATCAGCTCGCTGGAATCGGAACTCGACGGTATCCAGATTGTGGGCGTTTACGACCGCACACAATTGATCGACGAAACGATCTCGACGTTAACAACGGCTCTGTCCGAAGAGACGGTCATTACGATCGCCGTCGTGGTGCTCTTTCTGCTGCATTTTCGAGCCAGTCTGATCATCGCCATCACCCTCCCGATGGCGGTACTGATGTCGTTTATCGCTATGCATTTCTTTCACGTTGATGCCAACATCATGTCGCTGGCCGGCATTGCGATCGCGATTGGAACAATGGTCGATATGGGGATCATTATTCTGGAAAGTATCTACGACCATTTGGCGGAGTGGGAGGCCGAAGGTTCGCCGGGAGGGGATGAAGGACGACTGGAAGTGATTCGAGATTCCGCCAATGAAGTGGTTCCAGCGGTGATGACGGCGGTCACTACAACGATTGTGAGTTTTCTGCCGGTCTTCTTTTTGACGGGACGGGATCATCGTCTGTTCGCGCCGCTGGCGTGGACGAAAACCTTTGCCCTGGCTTCGAGTCTGATCGTGGCGGTCATCGTCGTGCCGATGCTGTGCCGGGTCTTGCTGAAAAGCTCTATATCGTCCACTCCGTTCCGTCTGATATCAGCAGGGGGACTGGGTCTGCTGGCGGGAGTCCTGTGCCAATTTGTCTGGAGGGACGAAATCCGGACGTTGACGGGGTGTCCGGCAATGTTGAATTCGTTTCTAAGCCTTTTGATCGGAGCGTTTGCAGGCTACTGGCTTTCCTCGGAGCGGATCCGTCCCTTACAACGCAACCCGGTCAGTCGTCTAGTGCTCTGGCTGTATGGGGGACGATTGAAATTTGCCCTGAAACACAAAGTCTTCAGTCTCTCTTTTCCGGCGATCATTTTTCTGATCGGCCTCGGAGCCTGGATTGGGTTGCCGACCGTGCTGCGTCCGTTAGAGAAAGCCGCCAATGTCATGGGAGCCGAGCTGAACGATTTCCCGGGCTACGTTTCGGCCAAACATCTCTTTACCGGACTCCCCACCGACGACTGGATCGCCCTGGATGAGGGAAGCTGGTTCTACATGCCGAGTCTCTATCCCGCCTCCAGTTTCAATCAGGCGATGGAGACGTTGCAAACTCAGGACGCCATGATCAAGCAGATCCCCGAAGTCTCCGATGTGCTGGGGAAAATCGGACGTGTCGATTCCGCTCTCGATCCGGCACCGGCCGCCATGGTGGAAACCTACGTCATGCTGAAGCCGAAATCCGAATGGAGAGAGGGGATGACCGAACGGAAGATCTGGGACGAGATCAATGCAGTCGCCACCCTCCCCGGCATCACGCCCGCTTCCGCGTTACAGCCGATCGAAGGTCGGGTTGTCATGCTGCAAAGCGGGATCAAAGCCTCGATGGCCGTGCGAATTTACGGTGACGATCTGCAAGGGCTCTCCGACGCGGCGAAGGCTGTCGCCGAGCATTTGAAAACTCACCATCTGGTGAATCCGGGAACGGTGAATCCCGACATCGTGATGGGGAAACCGTACGTCGAATTTGAGATTGACCGGAAAGACGCGGCTCGTTACGGCATGAATACCCGCATGGTGAATCAGATTGTGGCGGCGGGATTGGGAGGTGTCGATGTGACCGAGACGGTCGAAGGCCGGGAACGTTATCCGATTCAAGTACGTTACGAACGTAGCGTGCGGAAGCATTTGGACGACCTACAGGACGTTCCGGTAGTCACGCATACCAACGAAGTCGTGAAACTGGGAGAGTTGGCCGATGTGGTCACAACGTGGGGCCCGGGAGCGATCAACAGTGAAGACGCGCGTCTCGTGGCGCATGTCTCGTTCTCTCCGGCAGGCAGTGCGGGCGATCTGGAAACGGTCGATTCCGTTATGAACTCGTTACGGGAAGCACGCGAGAGTGGAGAACTGGTCTTTCCGGACGGAAATTTCGAACTTCAACCGGTCGGCTCGTTTGAAAATCAGATCGAAGCCAATCGTCGTCTCATGTGGATTGTGCCGGTGGTCATCCTCATCAATTTGCTGCTGCACTATCTCCATTTCCGCAATCTACCGATCTCGCTCGTCGTCTTCTCGGGGATCCCCGTCGCGGCGGCAGGAGGGATGATTCTGGTAGCCGTGATGGGAGTCGAGATGAATACGGCGATGTGGGTCGGCTTCATTGCACTGTTTGGATTAGCCGCGGATGACGGAATTGTGATGGCGACCTATATGCGGGACTCTCTTCGGCGGAAAACGATTCATTCGGTCGACGATATCCGGAACGCGATCTATGAGGCAGGCCTCAAACGCATTCGTCCGTGTGTGATGACGACGATGACCACCCTGATTGCCTTGATTCCGGTGTTGATATCCACCGGTCGGGGAGCCGACGTCGCTCGGGCGATGGCTTTACCCGTCTTTGGGGGGATGATGATCGAACCGTTTACCACCTTCATCGTCCCCACACTTTATTGTGCTTATATGGAATTCAAAATGCAGGTCGGGGCCTCTGACGAAGTCTTCGCTATCGACGATCATCAGGATCCGTCGCAAACTTCCGTGGCCGCCTGATGACGAAAAACGGATCAACAAAACAAACGAAACAGGAGTTCGACGTGAACTTCCTCGTCAGCAGAGACAACGGATTGAACCTGCTGGATTTTATGATGTATCGAATTAGGAGAAGAATCATGAAAACTCTCTTCACATTAACAGTGATCCCCTGCCTGGGACTGATCGCCGCAGCCTTCCACGCCGAAGGCCAGGAACCCAAACAGCTCTCGCAACGCGATCAATTGAGAGCCGCCGCACAACAGATTTGTCCCGTCTCGGGGCAACAACTGGGCGAGCATGGAACTCCCGTTAAAGTGACGGTCGGCAAGCAAAAGGAAGAAGTCTTCCTCTGTTGTCAGGCGTGTCTGAAAGGACAACTGAATCGCAAACACTGGGGAACCATTCATGCGAACTTTGCGAAGGCGCAGGCAATTTGTCCGGTGATGGAGCAGAAACTTCCCGCAAATCCAAAGTGGACGATTGCGGATGGAAAAATTATTTACGTCTGCTGCCCTCCCTGTACGAAAAAGATCGCGGCTGAGGAGGAGAAGTACCTCAGTAAGCTCGACCAGTTGTACGCAAAGTCTGTGAAGTAGAAATAAGGGCTTTTCTTCTTACTCACTATTGGTCTTGAAAATGGAATTTGAAGACGGACACCAAGGGCTCGGTTCTCGCCCCGCGAACTGGTCCGCTTCGGAGTGGATACGTTCCTCCGAAGCGGGCGCAGATTCGTGTTTCTATAGGTTCATCAACATGCCCCGGAAGATTCTGTTACACTGACGAACGAGTAATACTTTATTTCGTCATCAGATAGGACTTCATATTCATTTATGAATCATTCTCAGGACGACCATTCGAGCCAGTATCGCGAAGATAGTCTCACCCTTCCCG
The DNA here is from genome assembly GCA_014762625.1 of Planctomycetaceae bacterium. Lineage (GTDB taxonomy): Bacteria > Planctomycetota > Planctomycetia > Planctomycetales > Planctomycetaceae > JABURQ01. The sequence continues at coordinate 42,212 of JABURQ010000107.1, forward strand.
GAGCCATCGCCATGGGCACCGGCGTCATGATCGGTGCCGGTATTTTTGCTCTGACGGGGCAAATGGCCGAGCAGGCTGGGAGTCTGTTCCCGTTAGCATTTCTTTCCGCGGCTCTGGTCACAGCGTTCAGTGCATACACCTACGTCAAGATGTCCAACACGCATCCTTCGGCGGGCGGAATCGCCATGTATCTGAAGCTGGCCTACGGCGAAGGGACCATGACCGCCGGTTGCTCGTTGTTGATGTATTTCTCGATGGTGATCAACGAAAGCCTCGTAGCCCGAACCTTTAGTAACTACGCCTTACAGCTGTTTGACGTGCCTGATGACACTTGGTTAATTCCGGTGCTCGCGGTGGGCCTGCTCGTTTTCGCCTTCATCGTAAATATTCTCGGCAACGAATTCATCGGCGGAATGTCGCTCGTCACCGCTTTCATCAAGATCGGAGGGGTCGCCATTTTTGCGGGAGTCGGATTGTGGTTGTCGGGGGGCTCTTTCCGCAGTTTTTCCCTCCAGCCGGAATCGGCGGGCGGTGGTTTCCTGGCGGCGACCGCTTTGGGAATTCTGGCCTACAAAGGATTCACGACCATTACCAACAGCGGCGGTGAACTCGAGAATCCCCAAAAAAATGTCAGTCGAGCCATCATCATCTCCATCTCGATTTGCGTCGTCATCTATCTGCTGGTGGCGTTTGCGGTCGCGGGAAACCTGAGCCTCGAAGAAATCATTCAGGCGCGCGATTATTCCCTCGCGGAAGCCGCTCGACCCGCACTGGGAGAATATGCCGTCTGGTTTACCGTCGCGATGGCCATCGTGGCAACCATCTCGGGTGTCATCGCGAGTGCGTTTGCGGTCTCTCGCATGCTGGCCATGTTGAGCGAAATGGGACTCGTCCCGCATCGGCATTTCGGAATGCCGGGAGACATTCAGAAACACACGCTGGTCTATACCATCGTGTTGGCGATTGCCCTGGCGGCCTTTTTCGATTTGAGCCGCATCGCGTCGTTGGGAGCGATTTTCTACATCATCATGGATGCCGCCATGCATTGGGGAGTCTATCGCCATCTTCGCGAAGAGATTGGTGCTAACGGCCTGATTCTAATCACGGCCATCATGCTTGATGCGGTGATTCTGGCGGCCTTGATTTACGTCAAAGGAATTGCGGATCCGTTGCTGCTGATTGTGGCGGCCGTAGGGCTGTTGTTAATCTTCTCCGGCGAGAAATGGTTCCTGACTTGGAAACCTGCTTATTTGACGGAATCGGATTTAGGAACTCACGAGCATGACGACTGATCTTGTCGCGGTCACTTTTTTAGAGAGCCCATCATTCCTGCAAAAGGATATCTCCACAGCCAATTACTTCCTCTCTTGCTTCATTCCCATAGAAGCGCTTTCATAATTGTCGGGTGTTCCAAAGCGATTCACGATTTCCGCGAAGATCGCCCCTTTTTCGATCGGTTCCTCGGTTTCCATCACTTTGTGATATAGATCATTCGACAGGACGTGAAGTGCCCCCCTTGCCTCTGATCTTTCTAAGTCACCAAACCAGATTGTTTCCAACCTGGCAAGAGGTGCTCGTCTCATCGGCGATCACCCCCGTGCTCTGTTCTTGGCCTCCGAGCGAAATCAGGTTACTTTCAACAAGGCAGGATCGGCTTGCTGTTAGACTGATGCCGGGACTGTTCCGGGAATCCATCTGATTGCCGCCAATATTCACTCCCTGACAATTCTTGAGCAGCAGCCCGGCTCCCTGTTCCGATTTGCCAGCACGACAATCGTTAAACGTATTGCCGTTGACGACTCCATGATCGCAGTTTTCGAGCGTGACGCCATCGGTGGCGGTGCTGTCCCAACGCACGGGACGTGTGCCGATGCTGTTCGATGAGAGCACGAAATTCTGACACCGCTTCAAAATCACATTTCGCTGAATACCGTCATAGATGGTATTGCCGGTAATCGAAAGTCGGGCTGCGTCTTCGACGATGATCGAATGCTGTCGGCTACCGATCACATTTCCCGTGATGGCGATCAATTTGCAAAGCAATTTCGAACGCTCCTGAGAACCACGAATCCAGATGTTGGCCCCGGGGGAAGGCCTCGTCGCCTGAATCGTATTCGACGAAATCGTGAATTCGCTCACCTGTTCGGTAGGAGCTTCCAGAAGAATCTCCGCGCTGATTTCACCGAATCCCGAATTGTATTCAATGTCGTTCCCGGTAATCTGAACATTGTGAACGTCGCCGTCATCCTGCCGAATACCGGCCTGCTTGCAATAGCTGATATGATTGCCGGTGATGATGACCTGATGCAGGTTGCAGTGATCGAAGAAGACTCCCGTCGCATGGCAGTCGTAGATGTGTGAATTCGCCAGCAGAAAATTACGGTTTCGTTCGACCAGATGGATGGCGTGACGACATTGACGGACCAGGACATTCTGAATCGTTGTCTGCATCGTTTTGACGAGTTCGATGCCGTCCGCTTCTGGGTGACTGCCGAGAATCTCCAGGTTGCCGATGGTCGGAAATCGCTCGTCATTCCAGACCGGCGGTTTGACCGTAGGTGGAGACGCAGTCCCTTCGTGAGTCCCCACGAGGCGGAACGCCGGCCCGGCGGCTTCCATCACGATTCTCGCAGTCCCCTGCTCTCCCGTTAGCCCAGCAAACCCGGTTCGACTTAACGTCACCGTGATCGGTTTTCGCAACCGATACGTTCCTTTGGGAAAGTATAGAACCCCTTCAGTTTCGCGGACGGCATGTTCAATCGCGGCCGTATCATCAGCGATGCCATCGCCGACGGCGCCGAACTCTTTGACAGTGCGCATGATATTCCACCTGTAAGCAGAAGATTGTCTGAGGAATCGATCACTTGATCCGATAGAGAGCGTCGGCAGAGCGGATCAGAAGATGGTTATCAATGACTCCATAGGAAGCCAACGTTCGTTCTCCCAGATCGTTTTTGGCCACTTCGTTGTACTCCTTACCCGGCTTGATGACCGTCGCCACACCGGATTCGGAGAGGAAATAAATGTGACCTGCTCCGTAAATCGGGGACGCGGAATAATTCCCGCCGATTCGCTCTTGCCAATGTTGTTCGCCCGTTTTGGCGTTGTGGCATGTGGCGATGCCTTTGTCGTTCACCATATAAAGTTCATTCCCCACCACCAGTGGTGAGGGTGTGTGGGGCGCCACCTTGGGAGCGCTCCAGGCTTCGTGAGTTTCCGTGACATTTCCTTTGCCGTCTGGACGTATGACGTGCAGCTTGGAATTGTTGTAGCTCGTGCACAGAAAGACCAGACCGTGAGCATACACCGGTTTGGGGATCACCGAATAACCGTCGTAATTAAACCACCAGAGTTCATCTCCTGTTTGAGGTTCGAAGGCGGTAATGATGTCGGAACCTTGCGAGAGAATTTGCCGGCCCCCGTTAATTTCTATCACCAGCGGTGTATTGAACGAGAAGGTCCGTGGGTTTTCGACGGGGGGACGTTCTTTCGTCCAACGAGTTTCGCCAGTCATTTTGTCGAGAGCGATAACGAAGGCCTTATCGCTCCCATCGCAACTAAAAAACAAAATGTCATCCACGATCACCGGAGAGCCGCCGTTACCGTGCTGCATGCGGTAACGAATGTCGTTTCGTTTCCAGATGAGGTTCCCCTCCACCGTTAAGCACGCCGTACCCTGGGCGCCGAAATGAACCCAGACGTACTGCCCATCGACAATCGGTGTCGGGCTGGCGTGGCTGTTTTTCTGGTGAATTTTCTGGGCGAGTTCCGGCGTCTGAGAGAAGACTTTCTCGTCCCACAACGTCTTACCAGTCTCCGCATCAATACAGAGGGCAAACAAATCGCGAGTATTCCGATTTTCCTCGGTCACTTCCGATTCATCCAACGGACGAGCGCAAGTCAGATAAATGCGGTTCCCCCAGACGACTGGAGAGGACCAGCCTTCGCCAACATTTTCGTTCTTCCAGACAACATTCTCCGTCGCCGACCACTTCAGCGGCAACGATTCCGCAGAGGAATGACCGTTGCCTTCCGGGCCACGAAACTGGGGCCAGTTTTCGGCGGAGACCAAAGTCGTCGAAAGACATAACAGAATCGTCAGCATCCAGCGTTGAAACATCGGCTCTCTCCTGAGGAAGGAAGGCGGGAACGAGATCGAGCGACGTATCTCTCGTAATCTGTCCGGGTTTGAGGCTTACATCATTGAACCTCGACGGCACTCAAATATCCAGAAGATATTCGTCGTACAGATCGATTATTCATGGTCCAGAATTTCCGTCACTTCGAGTTTCATCGTTCCCGAGGGAACTTCCACTTCCACCTGATCGCCGACTTTTTTATTGAGCAGCGATTGTGCCAGCGGGCTGTTGGTCAGGACTTTCATCGGATCGGACATGTAATCTTCCTCTCCGGGCCCCACAAATTCGTATCGTTCGTCCAAACCATCGTCCAGATTTTTAACGGTCACAGTCGCCCCGAACGTCACCACCCCTTTCGGCATGTCGGACTTATCGACGATGTAACAACTCGCGAGAACGCCTTTCAATTGATTGATTTTGGCCTGAATATGTCCCTGGCGTTCACGTTGACCGTGATACTCGGCGTTTTCTTTCAAGTCGCCTTCTTCACGGGCTTCTTTAACCCGCTCGGTGCATTCATCGAGATCGGCTTCGAGAGCTTCGATTTCCGCGAGTTTTTTGTCGTAACCTTCGCGTGTGATGGGTTGGCGATCCACGATCTCCCCCTTTTCTAAATTGTGATCGACGAACGAATTCGTGTCAGGTATCTCGGTTGTGCTTGTCGATTTCGACAAGCACAAAAAAAGACGGGCGACTCGAACGTGAAGTCCGAGTCGACCGTATGAAATTTTCATTGGCTCGTATTATACACACACGAGCGGTAATTCCTATCAAATCCCGATCCAGGACTTATCTGCGGCGGATTTTAGAACCGCGTCGCAGACTTTCTGGGTTTCCAGGGCATCGCGGAAAGTCGGTCCACAAGGCTTGCCTTCGGAAAGAGCTTGCAGGAAGTCGGCGACCTGATGGATGAAAGTGTGTTCGTAACCGATTTGCAAACCGGGGACCCACCAGTGATCCATATAGGGCTGATCTCCGTCGGTGACATGCACGCTTCGCCAGCCGCGAACTACGGAATCATCACCGTGGTCGAAGTACTCCAGGCGATGCAGGTCGTGGAGATCCCAGCGTATCGATGCATGCTCTCCGTTAATTTCCAACGTGTAAAGGGCTTTGTGGCCGCGAGCGTAACGCGTCGATTCAAACAGCCCGAGTGAGCCGTTCGAGAAGTGACACATAAAGGAACAGGCGTCATCGATCGTCACTTCCTGTTTCTCTCCGGTTTCCTGGTGAACGCGTTCCTTGATGAACGTCTCAGTCATGGCGTTGACGTCGGCAATACCGCCGTTGAGCCAGATAGCAGTATCGATACAGTGAGCGAGCAAGTCACCCGTAACACCGGAACCAGCGGCCTTGGCATCAAGTCGCCAGAGGGCTTCCCCCCCCTGTGGGAGTTCTTCGGAAATTGTCCAGTCTTGCAGAAAATTAGCACGATAATGGAATATTCGACCGAGGCGACCTTCGTCGATTAAGTTCTTGGCGAGGGTGACGGCAGGAACACGGCGATAATTGTACCAGACGGTATTCGGGACGCCAGCTTCTTCAACCGCCTGACACATTTCCTCACCTTCCGCCACATCCATCGCGAGCGGTTTTTCGCACAGAATCGTTTTTCCGGCTTTGGCAGCCGCGATAGCGATTTCTTTATGGAGATTATTGGGAGTGCAAATATCGACGGCGTCGATATCATCCCGTTCGATCAGTTTTTTCCAGTCGGTTTCATACGACTCGTAGCCCCAGTTTTCCGCAAACGCTTTGATCTTTTCTTCATTACGGGCACAGCAGGCTTTCAAAACCGGTTTAACGTCGCATTCAAAAAACTGCGGGGCCTGACGATAGGCATTGGAGTGTGTCCGGCCCATAAAGCCGTAGCCGATAAGACCGATATTGAGTGGTTTAGACATGATGTGTGGTTCCTTGGTTGATCAAGTTTTTCGCTTTAACTTTTCCGCTCCGCTTTCGATTCACTCCCAGCCGTGTGCCTCCCGGACTTTCAACATAACATCGAGAATAGTGTTCCAGGTTTCCTGGGTTTCCAGCATCTCGTTCGGGAACATACAACCGTCCCAGCAGATATGCTCGATTCCTCGATCGGCGGCTCCATCGAGCCAGTATTCCGAACACTTGACGATGTCGAGTTTTCCATTCGGATCGTCGGCGGGGCAATGCTTACCGGTCTTGTCGTGAGATCCGGTCCCATGCACGTCTCCGTCGTTCTGAGCAACATGAAAATCGATCGTCCAGGGACGAAGCGCATCGGTCATGGTTTTATAGGCTTCCCAAAACTCTTCCTCGCTATAGCCTTCTTTCAAAAGCGCGTCTTCCGGAGCGTTGTAACCCATCAGATAGAGATAAGTATGGGCGAGATCGGCCTGAAAGCCGACGACATTTGGCATATCGACTTCCTCAAGCAGATTCACCATGTTCCTCCAGGAATGCATTCCGGCCCAGCAAATCTCCCCCTCGGCAGCGAGACGCTCTCCATGAGCGGAAGCTACCTCGGCGGCACGCCGAAATGTTTCGGCAATTTTTTTCGTGCCAGCTTCCGGATCTTTGGCCCATTCAGCGGGCCCAGTTGCCGAATCGATGCGAATCACACCGTATTTACGCACGCCGTGATCGTTAAAAATTCGGGCAATCCGACACGCCTTCTCAACCGCCAGCACAAACTTGTCCTGAGCTTCCTGGTCCCCCATCGCGGAATCGCCGACCGTCCCCGGCCAGACCGGAGCGACGAGCGAACCGACAGCAAGATCGTGTGAGGCAATCAGATCGGCGATCCGCTTGATCTCATCGTCAGAGGCATCCGGATCGGTATGCGGCAAAAACAGGAAGTAATCGATCCCGTCGAATTTCTGCCCGTTAACTTCCGCATTTGCAGTGAGTTCGAGCATCCGTTCGAGACTGATCGGCGGGTGATCGGTTCCTTCTTCCTTACCGACCAGGCCGGGCCACATGGCGTTATGTAATTTGGGTTTTGTGTGTGACATTGATGTTACCTCAATAGCGTGAGTAAGTTGTATGTGAGTTCCGAGATGACGTCTCGCAGCAGAAACTTCTCGCCGTAATGGACACGATAAGAGAGTCCTTCATCTTCCTCTCGATTTTTGTTAGCGGTTTCCGTGGTAGAATCAAACCAATATTCGTCAATTCCACCACGGTGCATGCCCATTGCGTAAAATCATTCGGATGTAGCTTCAAACGGCGTCCGGGTTGCAGAAACGAGCGAAGAATCCAAGTCGGAGCCGGTCGAAGAATTCCGTTGCCCGCGGAGAATGCGTCAGCTGCGAGTTGCGCGCTGTCAGCCACGGTGTCTCAGTCTTTCATAAATCAGTGGTGCGGGAAGAGGGCTCTCGACGAGCCCGACAAAAAAACGAAACCGGCCTGAAATGGAATTCTTTCAACCGGTCCGGGAAACCGCATTGTGACGGGTCGCGCGCTGTTTGCAAAGCATTTGTCCGGTGGAATCGGGCCTTTTTGCGAATCAGTCAGACCGTCAGTCAGACCGACAGGGGACTGAGGAAAGAAGGACCTCTTCGATATTCCGGCAAAACCTGCGCATAAAAAATCAGCCGACCCGGATGAGAGTCGGCTGACTTAATTCGTGCAGCAAATTTCAGACGATTATGCCTCGAATTTCAAACCGCTGATAATAGATTGACCGGGTGCGTGATCGTAACGGTCACGATTGTGCCACAAGGGCAAACCGGCGGCATATCGAGCCGAAAGCATTAACACTTTTTCTTCCGACCCTGGCTTAGCCTGGGTGGGAGTCTCCGGGTTAATTCCCAAAGCGCTAAAGTCGATGTCTTCGACGAATTCCCCTTCGTCCATGACAGCTTCGCTTTCCACTTGTTCATTTTCGAACACGACATCCATTTCTTCGTTCATGAATTCCTCTGACATATCTTCTCCAAATCGTCTAATCGCGACAGTATTTTCGTTGCGGTTAAACCGCCTTCGGGATGTACGGTGATCCCGTCATTAAACTTTCATCTCTCTTCACGCCTCTTGCGTTGCTCTCGCTGGTAGAGCTTCGATTCTCGAAGCTTTGTCAGGCGACTGGTCGGCGTGGCAAGCGACATCTTTGCAGAAGGTCTGCGAATCCAGCGAGTGGATGTCCTAAACCAGTCATGTATGATTTTTTTCCAGATCCTCGAATATGTCAACGACTTTTTTTGAAAAAACAGGCACAAAACCCTAAATCTCACGGTTGACAAAAAATTCGTTCCCGAATCTGAAACCAAACGTTTCATTCCAGGCTCATTATTCTCTCAAAAACAGGAATCCTATACAATACGGTTTCAATTGACCGAAAATAGCCGGACTGTCCTGGCGGCATCATTTCTTCTTTTCCGGTCGGCTCACATTGTATTTCTTCAGCTTCCGATCCAACGTGGAACGCTCGATGCCCAGAATCTGGGCCGATTTCGATTTGTTCCAACCTGTTTCTTCCAAAACCGAGAGGATGTGTTGCTGTTCGATTTCTTCGAGAGACTGTTCCGGGTTGGTCACGACCGGCTCAGGGACGGAAAGTAACTCTTTCGGCATCTCCAAGGCGGAAAGTTGAATGTCTTCGGCCTGAATTTCCTGTCCTCGCGTTAAAATCACCGTCCGTTCAACCGTATTCTGTAGCTCGCGAATATTGCCGGGCCAATGATACTTCATCAGCGTTCGGATCGCGTCGTCCGAGAGAGTTTTCAGTTCCTGGCTCGTGCGCGACGCGGCACGGGCCAGAAAGTAATTGGCGAGAAGAGGAATGTCTTCCAAGCGTTCACGTAACGAGGGAACATTAATCTGCACGACATGCAGTCGAAAGTAGAGATCCTTGCGGAAAGTGTTTTCATTGACGGCGGTTTCCAGATCGCGGTTCGTCGCGGCCACAACCCGGACATCAACATCGATCCGCTCGCTCCCCCCAACGCGTTCAAAAGGATGCCCCTCAAGTACGCGCAGGAATTTGGCTTGGATGGCGGCTCCCATTTCCCCCACCTCATCCAGGAACAAGGTGCCACCGTCCGCTTGCTCAAACTTGCCGATCTTTCTCCCGATGGCCCCCGTAAAAGAGCCGCGTTCGTGACCGAATAATTCACTTTCGAGTAATGTTTCGCTCAAGGCGGCGCAGTTCATGGTGATGAATGGCTTCCCCTGTCGATTGGAGTGTTCGTGAATCCCGCGTGCCACCAGTTCTTTACCGACCCCGCTTTCCCCACGAATCAGAACGGTTGCTTCCGTAGGAGCGATGCGTTTGATCTGTTCGCGTAACAGCTCCACCTGCTGGCTATCGCCGACGATCTGTCCCTGTCGGGCGATTTGTTCTTTGAGCGTTTCAAATTCGTAGCGGGCATCTTCCAATCCCGCAGCGAGCGACTCTTTTTCATCCAGCGATACGAGTGCGGTCGCCATCTGGTCCGCGACCGCGAGCGTATATTCCAATTGGTCGTCGTCGAGTGAATTATCGGGGTTTGTCGAATACAAATGAACCAAACCGAAGAAGCGATCCCCCTGTCGAATCGGGGCACAAATCACGCTGTTGGCGTGGATACGTCCCAGAGAATCCCGCGTTGCCAGTTTTGAGTCGTCGGCGACATCCCGCGCCAGAATTGCCTCCTGCGTTTCAAAGGTCGTCTCCGACAAATAGCGAGATACTTTTTGATAAGGCTGTTCCACCTGACTCGTAAACGCAATCACCCGCAAGTCAGCAGGAGTGGGATTATTGAGTTCCGGCGGGATGAGCAGGATGGCTCCGATGTCGGCGGAAGTGGCCGAGGTGAGCCCTTTCAAGACCACCTCCGAGAGACGTTGCGTGTTTTGCTGAGCGGCCATTTCCATCGCCAGGCGGTAGAGTCGAGCCACCTGCCGACTGGCATTTTGACTCTCATTTGAGGAATCCTGATCGACTTTTCGAAAACGTGATTCGCGACGACGGCTGATGATTTCAGGTTGCCCCTCGTGTTCTTCCTCAAAGACGAGATGAATCGCGGGGTCGGTATCACGTTCGAGATCCCCCAATTGAGCAAAGACGGTCACTTCCTGTTTCAAATCATACACCAGAGCCAAGTCGCTGTTGCCGATTTCGATCAACTGCTCCGGTTCGATCTGGTGGTCGCCGTTAATCTGGACACCGTCCAGAAACGTTCCATTCCGGCTATCGAGGTCGCGAATCATCCAGTGCCCTTCACTGGAAAAGACTTCGCAATGCGTGCGGCTGCAAAGGTCATCGGCTAAAACAATGCGATTTGTGGTGGAACGACCGATGGTCGTGACCTGCCCCGGTGTCAATTGGTACGATTCCGACCATTCCGTCCCCTCGCGCAGGACGAGATAGGCGACGGGTGGTTCTGTCTTGCGGGAACTGGTGGATTCGTTTGTATGAGACATGAAAACGGGCAACAAATGGTCAAAAAGATTCAATTCTCAGAGGAAATCGACTAAGCACAGTTTCTTCTGTTTGCGGAGTGTATCAAAATTGAACAGCCAGAGTCTGCCCGGAAACTCAGGAATTTCCGAGTTTTGGTCGGAACAGACATTCCACAAGCTGCCTCTTGATGTTCAATCGTCAGGGATCCATGCTATTTTGTGTGCATTCGTTCGAACTGATTTTTCTGGAAAGCTGCAACTATGATTTTGGCATCGAAACTTCGAAGAAACCAGGCGACGAAAATCGTGTGCCTGTTTTTCATGCTGATATTGACTGGAACCAGCACGGCGTTCCCTCAAGAAAACTGGACTCGTTTTCGTGGACCGAACGGAACGGGAATCAGTCATCTCAAAGGTGTCCCTACAGAGTTCAGCGAAACCGATTTTGCCTGGAATCTCGAACTTCCCGGCAAAGGACACGGATCGCCGATCATCTGGGAAGATCAGTTGTTTGTGACCTCCGCGACCGAGACCGGCGAACAGGACGGAGGAGAACAACGTTTGCTGTTCTGTCTCAATCCCGCCACCGGTCAGGAAATCTGGTCCCTGAAACTGGGTTTCAATACCAGCCATAAACACGTCAAAAACAGTTTTGCATCGAGCACTCCCTGCACCGATGGAGAGTTGCTCTATGTGGCCTTCGCCGACGAACAAAAGCTGACCCTCGATGCCTACACTCTGGATGGCGAACTCAAATGGCGACGTATACTGGGAGCCTTCACGAGTCAACACGGGTTCGGCGTCTCTCCCATCATCTATAAAAATCTGGTCATTCTTCCGAAGGACATGATGGGGACGAGTCGCATCATGGCCTTCGACAAGAAGACCGGAGACACTGTCTGGAGTATTCCCCGGGAGATCCGGCGGACTTCTTATGCGACTCCCATGATCCTCGAACGCCCCGGTCAGGACGACCAACTTATTACGGTCAGCGGCGCCTCCGGCATCACCGGCCACGATCCGCTCACCGGCGACGTGCTCTGGACAACCGCCGAGTTTCCCAAGCGAACCGTCGCTTCCCCGATCCTGGCGGGAGACTACATCATCGCTACGGATGGTGGTGGCGGGAAAGGATTCGATCTCTGGGCGGTCTCTCCCGACGGTTCGGGAGATATCACGGAGACGCATATCAAATACAAACGGACCAAAGAACTTCCCTACGTCCCGACGCCGATCTACTTTAACGACCTGTTGTTCCTGTGGTCCGACAAAGGAGTGGTCAGTTGTGTCGATCCGAAAACGGGAGAAAACTTCTGGACCGAACGGGTGCAACGAACCGAAGTCAGTTCCTCGCCTGTCTGCATCGACGGTAAGATTTATTGTCCCGACGAAAACGGAAATGTCGCGGTGATTGCCGCCTCCAAAGAGTTCAAACATTTCGGAACCTCGCCGTTGGGTGAGCCGACACACGCCACACCCGCAGTCGCCGCGGGACGCGTCTTTTTCCGGACATTCAATCGCCTCATGTGTCTGGAAGCGGCCAAATGATGCAGGTGATTCTTTCTTCGAGCCGTCAGATAAAGGGGATACCATGACCAGTTGGCCGGGGGGGCCTTGTCCGTCTTGTGGGGAAGACGTGCCAGCCAATGTGATTCGCTGCCGGGAGTGTGGCAAGTTACTAAACGACGATCTGCAGGAACCGACCCCGGTGGAAATCCCCGAGTATCAGGCACTGCCGGAAGTGACTGTCTGCCCCTCGGCGTTTACGACCGGAGTTTATGTTCTCTGCCCTGTTTGCGACCGCGAGTTGCGGATCAATAACAAATATCGGAATCAGAATGTCCGCTGCAAATTCTGCGAAGCCTCCTTCGTGCTCGATCTCTCACAACCGATGATTGAACTGCAATCCTTTCTCACCAACTGTCCGCATTGTGAGAAGGAACTGCGTGCAGCTCCCAAGTACCTCAATCAAAAAGTCGAATGCAAATTCTGTCACGAACCTTTGCTGTTCAATGATTCAATTAAGCAGAACTAAGAGAAGACTAACTTCCGTCTTCATCCGTCTTTAGAATCTCAGGTGAGGGAAATTCGTTCCAAGCTGTGCGCGAACTGCCATCTTGACGGACCAAAACCACATAATTGCCGCAATATCTCCCATGAGGTATGACCTCATCACTGAGAATCAAGTTTCCCTGCTCATCCAAAATAGAAACTTGCCCACTGAACCAAGCATTGTTGATTTCCGTACAAAAGAGGAATCTTCCCTGAACCGTGATGTCCGAATGGAATTTTTGGGACTAGTCCACTTCGCCGGAGAATTCAACTCTCGCAGGAATCGCTTCCAGTTGTCTTTCGCTGATAATTGTGAGTTGGTTTAGCTCACGTGGATTAAACACCCAATACAAAAACCACAAACTGAAACAACCAATGATGAGAAACAAAATTAATGACTTGAGATTTGCTCTGAGTGAGAAGTCCATAGCTTCGATTCTATCGGTATCCATTGGTCAATGAGCTATCTTTAAGAGACTCCGTAGATCTTCAGGGCGTTGTCGTGGAACAGCTTCTTCCGAAATTCATCCGAGCGATCTTTCACGACCTCGAATAATGCCTCGGCCCATTGCTGATAAGTCGCCGAAAGCGTACAAACCGGCCAGTCGCCGCCGAAGACGATTTTGTCCTCACCAAACGTGTCCATGCAGAAATTCATGTGTGGAGCGAGATCGTCCGCGGTCCAGTTCCCCTTCTCCGCCGTCACCACGATTCCCGAAATCTTACAGGCCACATTGTCGAGTTCAGCCGCCGCTTTCATGCTTTCCTGCCAGGATTTCAACAGTTCCGGTTCGAACCCCTGCACCGGCATATTGCCGCAATGGTCGATGATGAATTGCGTCTCGGGACATTGTTTGGCCAGTTTGACCCCATCGCCAATTTCTCCCGGTCGCATACAGAGATCGAACGTCAGCCCCAGCTCCCCCAGCAGTTTCATGTTCCTGACGAACGTCTCTTCCAGACACATTCCCTTCGGGCGGTCGGGATCGTGGAGCACATTCCGCACACCGCAGACGTATTTGCTTTGGGCATACTTGCGAGCGTAATCGGCGAATTCAGTTTGATGAGGCAGACCGCCGATGATCGCCGCCACCATCGGATTATCGTCCGCTTCCGCCAGACCGATCACATGGTCGGCCTCTTTCTCTTTTTCGTCTTCAGCAACATTCACCTCCATATAGATCGTTTTGGCGATATTGACGTTCCTGGTAGCGACGAGATAGTCGCTCATCAGGAAGCTGTGCTGGAGAGTTTCCGGAGCCCCTTCCAGCCAGGGCAAATCGAGTATCTCCAGATTCCAGAGGTGTTGATGGGTATCGACGATGGGTGTTTTCGATTTCTCGCTCACCGCATAAGTCTCCTGTGCGTGCGTCAGTTGAGGTGTGTGAACGAGCATCGATCCTGCAAGCGCCGCGGAGCCTGTTTGCAGAAATTGACGCCGGTTCAAATGGTTTTCTATCATGGTGCGTTTCCTTGTGTCGGATCGAAACGATGGTAATCGCCCACTTCCTCAAACAACAGGTGATCTCTTAAATTTCTCGCGATCCTACCGGTATGGGGACGATTCATGCTCTCAGAAAACCGACTCCACACGTTCTTCAGAAAGTGACGGCAACGTCAGCAGGATTTCCCGTTTCCAGCCCGGTTCGTGAATCGGCCAGACTTCCAGACGCAATTGATCGTTCTCTGAATTCACCGGTCTTCCCGACTCGTGACACTCTTGCAAGGCGTTTCGTTCCGCCGGGAGAAGAGGCCCCGGACGTCGAGCATAACCGTTCCGGCGTGACGTCACTTCCTGCTGATCGACGACGGTCAGAATCATTTCGGGGGAGACGTCCTGAAGACGGCGGGCGATCAATTCGTGACTGGCGGTTCGGTATCGCTCTTTGAGAAGAAACAGATCCCGTCCCATAATTTTCAGATCGGACAGGAACCAGTCGGTCGGCAACAATAACTTCGAGGCAAACCGGTTCGCCAGTTGTTCCCGAAAGATGTCCGGAAGTTCCCGCCAATCCTCGTCGACGCGTTCGCAGATTTGCCAGGCCAGAATTTCTCCCAACTCGTGCGCGGTGGCCCACTGTAACCGTTCGGGACGATCGTCCGGCTTCAAGAGAACCGCCGGCTGCCCTTCAATCAGCTTCTGACGGGCGCGACCCGCCTGACTGTTATCAAAAGCAAGATCGCAACCAAGCGAACGCGCCACATGCAAAGCGTCGACGGGAGGCTCGTCAATCGCCAACCGATACAGAATCTCGCCGACCCGTTCATCAATCGCCAAATCCCAGGCTTCCCAATGCATGTGATTAACCTCCTCAATACGGATCACTCGTCTAGTACCCCGAGGATAACTCAAGCATATCAGCATGTCCAGTACGTGGTGATGTTTTGGGAATCATGGGCGACTTTAACGATTCGGGAATCTTTGCCGGCTGTTCGGGAGTTGCCGCGTTTGTGGCGTCGGTCATGATCCGAAAGCGTGTCTAAGGTTGCTTGTCCTGAATCTGTGGGATTCCAGAGGCCGATAGCAGTAAAGGCCCCTCGCTCTGAATCCCATCGCTCGCACCATATTCTCCTGAGGACGGAATGGACTCTCTCGATATGCCCCAGATTGCGGACGACACAACCTGTGAAGCTTTGCCGGCTCCGCGTCCGGTGATGATTGCAGTTTGTCTCTGTTCGCTCGTTTTCAGCCTGGGCATGACGAACTGGCTGGATGCGTCGGCAGATCAGGTCTGGAGGGGACGTTTGGAGACTGCGACCGAAGTGGTGGTCGCGCCGCTCGATTCCACCATCCTCTCGCTGGAACTTCAGGCGGGTGATGAAGTAGAGGTCCATCAGGCAATGCTGACTCTGGACACCTCCAGCCTCGACCGGCAGATCAACGAACAGCTCGAAACCATTCAACAGCTCGAACTGGAACTTCAGCAAATCGAAGCCAAATCCAACGTGGAAATCAGTTGGCGACTGAAGGAGATCGACGGCGACATCCACTCTAACAAGCTGAAGTCCGCCGACCTGCTCAAAGAGAAGTATCTGGCCGACTTCAGCAACGTCGCCTGGTCGAATGTGCTGAGAGACCGCTCCGGCATTCAAACCGCCGCCGCCAGCGGGCTCCAGCCGCTGGTCCATAGTTTCGACGTTCCGAATGAGGTCCGGATTCAGGCGATGCTGCAACAGGAGGCGGCTCACAACGCCTCGGAAGTCTACTCGGCTCAAGTCGAACTGTTGGAACAACGCCTCGCCGAATTGAAGTCGATTCGGAGCGACTTGTCGGATCAAATCCGCAATGCCCATGGCATTCCCTTGCTCAAACATCGCATCGAACAGGCCCAAGCGGAAGCCGACCGACTGCAGGAACGTCGCGAACAGAGTGAGATTCTCTCCCCCGCATACGGCACGGTGGGACTGTTCCGGTCTCAGGTGGGACAAACGGTAACAGCGGGCCAGCCGCTGGTCGAAATCCTCGACCGGGCCCAGCAATACGTCACGATCAGCGTCCGCTCTCGCGATCTGCCGCTGTTCGAGATGGACCAGGAAGTGGCCGTCCGTTTTCCCGGAGAAGTGAACCGTCGCGGCATCGTCTCCGCCATTCCTCCCCAGGTCTCCGAAATCCGGGATGACGGAGAATCTTTCTCGGAACTCCGCATCACGCCGACCGATAAGTCGTGGCCCCCCCTTCCCTTCGGCAGCAACGTCGAAGTCTCTCTGCTGCATTGATCCGGCTTTCTCAATTTGATGTCCGCGTTTGACAGCGATTCGTCTGTCTGGTTGCTGAATCCCGAGAGTTTTCAAAGATGACAATTTTGCGAGTTGTCATCTTGTCAAGTTGTCATCTTGGAGCGAAACCCGAGAGTTTTGCCCGGTTTTG
>JABURQ010000127.1 GCA_014762625.1 Planctomycetaceae bacterium
ACATCTGTATCCAAATGGATGACATTTTAATCTGGTTAGACTAGTAGGGCCGGTTCCACCGGCCTGAGAAAAATTCGCTCGCCCAGTATGACCGGCCTGGCATCGATTACCCGACGCTCAAAGACTTCCCGTTATCGTCGGCAGTGAGATTCAGGATGAATTTTGCTGCCGGATGACTCCATGCTTCGGGAGTCGGTGCGTTCGAGGCCATACCGGGCGAGCAGCTTTGCAGCATCTCCGTATTGATGACGCCGGGAGAAAGAGGTACCGACGCCATTCCCGCGGGAAGTTCCTGAGCCAGCGCTTTCGACAGACCTTCGACCGCGAATTTCGTCGCACAATACGGAGCGACTTGCGGAGAGGTTGAACGTCCCCAGCCGGACGAGAAGTTAACGATCACTCCCGCTTTCCGTTCGATCATCGCCGGGACGAAGTGGCGAATCGTATTCGTCACCCCTTTGATGTTGATGTCGATTACGCGATCGAATTCTTCCGCCGACAGCTCCCACAGGTTCGCCGATCGATTGATGACCGCCGCGTTATTGACCAGCAGATCGGGCGTGCCGACTTCTTCGAGGACCGACTTCGCCCAGTTCGCGACGGCATTATCGTCGGTGACATCAACAGCATCGAAGCGATGCGGGGCCGGGTAGAGGTTGAGCAGTTCGTCGATCTGATCGGCATTCCGACCGCAACCGACGACGGTGTGACCGGCTTCAATGAACCGATCCACGAGCGCGCGACCGCAACCCCGCGTGCAACCGGTGAGAATGATGATTCTGGGCATGTCTCGACACTACCTGAAATAAAAAAACTCCTGGATTCGGCCGATTCTGGCGAATCCAGGAGTGAAATTCAAATCGAACGAGAGCCTCCACGGCTCCCCCAGTCTGTGTTACGGCTCCAGTTCGAACGGAATTGTGTTCTCGCCGTCACTGACGGTAGCCGTCAAAGTCGTTTTGGTGTTGTACTTCTCCGGAATGTACATCTCCATCAGCGGCGGCGGTTCCTC
The DNA here is from genome assembly GCA_014762625.1 of Planctomycetaceae bacterium. Lineage (GTDB taxonomy): Bacteria > Planctomycetota > Planctomycetia > Planctomycetales > Planctomycetaceae > JABURQ01. The sequence goes on from JABURQ010000127.1 coordinate 1,013, forward strand.
ATCCGGGCTGGCGGCTTCTCCAAATTTTCCAGGGACCTCTCGCGAGGCTACAATCTCGACCGTCATGTCCCCGGCGACAGTTTCAACAGTATAGGTACCTTCCTTGATCTCGCCTGCGTATCCTTTGCCGGCACCGCCGTCGGCGCGGAAGAGAATTCGTCCTTCGCTCACGGGTTCCCCGTCGAACGTCACGGTTCCCGTCACGGGAAATAGTTCAGGACCATCACCACCCGATCCACCGCATCCGACGGTGATCAGGCAGATCAGGCAAGCCTGGAGGGTCATAAGTTGTTTCAGAAGTATTTGCATGGGTGTCGCTATCAATTAAGAGGTAATCAGGAAGTGAAATTGGTACAGAACACAGAAAGGAGACCCGCATGCAGGTCTCCTTTCTTGTTTCTTGAGTCGATCGATCGCTCAGAATTCTCCGATGGTCAGACCATCTTTGTGCATTCCGAGTTTCATATAGGTTTGACGATCGATGTTGTCCGAGATGAAACGGACGGAACCGTCTGCGAGTGTCGCTTGCACGCCACCGGTGTGGTAACTACGGGCAAAACTCCAACGACCGCCGCCGACGCTACGGTCTTCACAGGGGGCACCGTTGGGAGCTCCCGGCGTGAGGGCGGCTTTACAGCTGTAGTTCCGGTCGGGAACGGAAGTGTTCGGAACTTCGGCGACCGAGAAGGCGAAAGCACCGTGGGGTGCTCCACCCCAGTGGCCACCCAGCTCTCCCCAGGCACCGGCTGTGTTGCTGCGATTGATCCCTTCGCTGGCGAGCAAAGTGTTCGATGATCCATCGACGCAGTCTCGGATTCCCGTAGAGGAGTTCATGTAAAACAGCCCTGTTCCGGCGTTCGTGTTGGGGATGTTACGATTCGTCACGGTAATGATGTTTGTGTTCGGATCGACGGAAATTCCTGATCCAGCTCCACCGCAAACAGCGTAGCTGCCCTGGAACGCAGTCGTGCCACCATTACCGCCGACGCCCGGTGAGTTGGGGTCGGACGGGCATGACTGGCCGGGAACGGTTCCGACGATATTTTTGTCGATAATCCGGTGAATGTATTCAAACCGGTAGGCATCGATCGCTCCATATCCCTCGTAGTAATTGTATCGGGGAGCCTGATCGATGTAGGGCAGGATGCGCTGGAACCAGTTGTCGCGACGTTTGGTTTGTCCCGAATAGAGTTCCTGTTGGTGACCGTAGGGGAAAATTGTAAACACATCATGATAGTTATGCAGAGCCAACCCGAGCTGTTTCAGGTTGTTCTTGCAGGAGGATCGGCGGGCCGCTTCGCGGGCCTGTTGCACGGCGGGAAGCAGCAGAGCCACTAACACAGCGATGATGGCGATGACCACCAGCAGTTCGATGAGCGTGAACCCACGCTGACGAAGTTGCGTACGTTTAGCAGTCTGAAATTCTAACATTGGGTCTCCAAAAAAGAAAAAAAGTAGAGGGCGGGCAAATAGCGTGTCAGATTCTACTCATGACACGCAGGTAGGACAGTAAGCTTAGCAGCAAATGACATGCCGGATTCTTGAGAAAGCTAGGTCAAGTGCAGTAACCTTGCAGCTTATCAAGAAGACAGCATAATCTCGAACTGTCTTCATAGGAAGGAATCGACACGAGGTAGTTTGATACTTCGTTAGAATTCTTCGGCGACCTGAACAGACATGTTACCGGTGAAATCCTGGACGACTGTTTTCTATTGGCTTGAGCGGTTTCTCAAAAAAGCAGCGAATGCTTAAACTTTGAGCACACATTTTGGTGTTCGAAAGTGGTCTCCGAAAGCCTTGATGGGAACGGACCTTTTTCCAGGTTCACCGATGAACGTCTGAAATAAACCACATCTCATGAAAGCAGCGCATGTGGCCATGAGGGCTGTTACCGGTCAATCTCGCCCATCACGATGTCGAGCGAACCGACGACCGACGGAATGTCTCCCAGCAGCGTGTTCTCGCAGAGCGGGGCAGTCACCGACAGATTGCAGAAGCAGGAACTTTTGGCGCGAGTTCGCAACGGCTCGGCGGCTCCCGATCCGACGATGTAAAAGCCCATCTGGCCGCGGGGAGACTCGGTTTCCAGATAGCACTCGTCGCTCGGCAGTTTCGAGCCCATCTTGAACCCTTCGCGATACGTGCCCTCGGCGGTTTCGTATTTTTCCAGTCCCTGTCGGACCAGGCCGATCGCCTGCACTACTTCCATCATGCGGACGTAAAAACGACTCCAGTTGTCGCCGAGTTCCACGCCGTGCGGAGCCGCATCGAACGGAGCGACCGGGATTTCAAAATTATAACCTTTGTACATCCGAGTGTAGATTTCTTCGCCGTCGCGTCGCAGGTCGTAATCGATCCCGCTTCCACGCAGCACCGGTCCGGTGCAGCCGTAGCTTTTCGCCATTTCCGGCGTGAGGATCCCGATGCCGGCGGTTCGTTTGATGAAGATGGCGTTGCGGGTCAGCAGCGTGTGATATTCCCGGATGCGGGTTTCCAGCCATTCCAGGAACATCAGGACGGCGTCCTTCCATTCCAGTTCCATGTCCGGGCTGTGACCGGTCAATTGGGCCAGACCGGGGGGAATGGTGATCATACCGGGCAGGTCGTGAGTCACACCACCGGGAGTCATGTAGCTGTAAGTGAGTCGCGCCCCGCAGGTTTCCTCGAACAGGTCGAGAATGATCTCCCGCTCGCGGAAGGCGTACAGAAACGGGCTGAACGATCCGAGGTCGAGGCCGTAAGCCCCCATCCCGACGAGGTGACTGGCGATCCGTCCCAGTTCGGCGATGATCAGGCGACAATTCATCGCCTTCTCGGGGACTTCCATCCCGATCAGCTTTTCCACGGCCAGCGAGAACCCGAGGTTCATGTTCATCGCGGCCAGATAATCCATCCGGTCGGTATAGGGAATCCACTGCGGCGGGGAGAGGTTCTCGCCGATCTTCTCAGCACAGCGATGCAGATAGCCGATATGCGGCGTTACTTCGCTGACGACTTCACCGTCGGTCTTGAGCAGCAACCGCAGCACGCCGTGCGTACTCGGGTGTTGCGGCCCCATGTTGACGAGCATCTCGTCGGTCCGGACGTCGAATTCAATGACGCGGGGGTCTTCTACTTGCATGCTCATAGCGGCTGACTCGTAATGGCTAACTGAAGGAAAATCGTGTCTGAGTGAAATTCAAGTCGAGATCACATTCCGCGGATGCCGTGATACTCCAGCGGGAAGTCGTAATCCTTGCGGAGCGGGTGTCCTTCCCAGTCTTCCGGGCAGAGGATCCGCTTCAGGTTCGGATGTCCGACGAAATTGATGCCGAACATGTCGTACGCTTCCCGTTCGTGCCAGTCGGCGATGCCGAATACGCCGGCCACCGAGGGGATCTCGGGGTGACTGCCCGGTTCGTCGTTTTTCCACCGGGGGACGCTGATTTTGATCACCGTGCGATGTTTCAGGCCGAAACTCGAGAGGTGATAGACAATTTCCAGATGCGGATCGTACGGAAACTTTTTCGCCTTCTTCTCGTCCGGCTCCAGAAAATCGACCGCTGTCAGATCGTTGAGGTGATCGAATTGCAAACGCTCGTCGTCACGCAGAAAGGTGAGAATGTCGACGATTTTGTCCGCCGAAACGACGATCCAGGGATCGATGGCTTCGGTTTTCAGTTCGAGGATCGCGTCGCCGAATTGTTCGGCGAGGAGACCGTGAATCTCTTCAGTGTTCATCAGGTTGGGCTTTCCAACAGGGCTGAAAGAGCGATTGATGGATGATCGAAACGATCAGCTGACCGTCTGTTTTTCGGGTGTTTTCGTGGGAGGAATCAGATCTTGATGCGGCGTTGGCTGCGTCCGTTCTTTCATGACGGTACGGACCCAATCGATATCGCCCCGCTTCCAGACATACGCGAAGCCGACCAGCAGCACGCTGAAGAAGACGAGTACGTCCATGAGACCCGTCAGACCGAGCCAGTAGGCGGATTCGGCGCCGATCACGTTCTCGGAGGCGAGTTCGGCGACCGGGGTATTCAACATTTTCGCGGAAAGCTCCGTGCGGGTCGCTTCCGTAATTCGGCTGTCGGCGAGATGCATCGCTCCGCCGTAGATCATGGCCCACGGGAAGAAGAAAATGACCTCCACGTCGAACACGATAAATACCAGCGCCACCACGTAATAGCGAAGATCGAACTGCACGTAACTGGTACCGATCGTCGGCTCGCCGCATTCGTAGATCGAATCTTTTTGCGGTGTCGGCAGTTTCGGTCGCACGAGGCGCCCGATCAAGAGCGGAACAATCAACGCCCCAATGATGATGATGCCGAACAGCAAAAAATGACCGACGAGATCGTACATAATCGTATATCCTTGGATCGCCCGGAAGCGACGTCTGTTTATTCCTGATGAGTTTGGGGAACCAACTCCTGCCGGCCCTCGAATCCTGCGTCGAGTTCGTGCCAGTGGGCGATATCCTCTTCTCCGAGTTTCCAGCAGAGATAAATTTCGCGATCTTCGAGCTGCGACCGAAAATCGACCAGTCCCTGCTGAGGGTCTTTGAGTTCCGCCCCGATCGCTTCGAGTTCGAGTCGATACTCTTCCAGTTTCTGTAAATCTTTCTCCAGCGCTTCTTCACTCTGTTCCAGCTCTTCGCTGTAGAGGTTGGCTTCTTCTTTGTTGCCTCGACCTTCTTTCAGGCGATCGAGCCGTTCCCGGCGGTCGATCACATCTTCATACAGTTCGACAATATCTTTCACAATCGAACGAACCAGCGGCAGGCGCTGCGAGGCTTCCTGCACCGTGAAGAGTTGTCGGGGAGCTGTCGAATTCATAAGGCGAACTCCGGGTGACTTTCTCGTTTCGGGACAGGTTTCAGTCAATCAATGACGAATCGGAATCAGGCGTCTTCGGCAAACTCGAACGGGCTCGGCTCACCTTTCACCCACACCGGTTCGTACAATACTTTCGATTCGGCGACGTTTGTCGGGTTCAGCGTCGATTTGCCCCAGGCGACCTGCAGCGGCAACTTGGCGTAATCGACGATACAACCGTCTCGACTGTAGCAACTGAGATCGTAGTTCGCTCCCATGAAAATACAATCGACGGGGCAGGGCTCGACGCACAATGCACAGAACATGCACTTCGTGTAATCGATGGTAAACCCTTCCACGCGGAATCCCTTACCGACAGGGCTTTTCTGTTTATCAATATAGATGCAGTCCACCGGACAGGCGACCGCACATTTCTCACACCCGATGCAGGTCGTCAGGTCGAATCGATGAAAGCCTCGATAACGGGCTTTGATCGGGACCGGCGTCTCGGGATATTCGTAGGTTTCGGTGAACGTCTTGCGACGGTAGGTGCTGTTCATCGTCCGTAACGTGACGAACATACCGTGGGCCACGGTCCAGACCGCTCGAACCACATTCCGAATCCAGTTGATCATAACGGTACTTTCGCTCTCTCCATGGGATCGTCAGTTGATTGTCGGAGACGATCAGGGGGGAATCATTCACTCTCCAAATTATATGGTCGGGGGGGACGTTCGCAAGGGAACGGTAGAACTCGACTTAGGGCATTCGCGAATGGTTTCCCGGAAGCGGGAAGAGATCCGGCGGATCCGCGGCGATTTGGTTCCCGGATCTGGAAAAAAGAGCCGAGCCGATTTCGGGAGAGGCAAGGGGGGGGAATAGTCATGTCCCGTCTGTATCTCCCTTTCTGTTCAGCTTTCAGTGTGAAGTATTGAGTTTTCAGTTTCCGGGATTCAGAGACGGGAACACTAATTCTCACTAATCGGGACCCGCCTTGCTGATCGGTGTTGATGAGCGAAGATCAGTGTTCCCTTTTTTCTCTGCGCCTCCGCGCCTCTGCGCGAGATTTCTTTTTCTTCCGTGGGGCTCCGTTTTCTTCCGTTTTCATCCTTGGCTCTTTTCAAACACTGGCGAGCATCGAAAATTTGGAGTGCGGTGGCCTGCCACCGCTTTCATTCTCATTCGACGTGGAGTACGGCAGTCTGCACGGAGGGAGAGAGAAAGCTCCGACAAGTCGGAGCACTCCAAAAATTGACCTTGCGGTTTCGTGCGTACCAGAGTTAGCGTTCGGGGTTATTCGATTTTGGATTTTGGAATCCGGCGATCCACACCTCGCGATCTTTGGCAATTTGGTTTTTCGTCTTTCTTGCTTTGTTTTTTGTCCTTCGGTTTTGGAATCCAAACTGCCAAGAACCAAGTACAAAGAACCAAGTACAAAATTCCCCATCTCCCGATCACCCCATCCCCCAATCTTCTGATGTGGTTTCACAATTGACTGTAAACGCAGCACAACGGGCCATTCCC
>JABURQ010000191.1 GCA_014762625.1 Planctomycetaceae bacterium
GCAGACTCCTGTGCGGCGTAGGCACCGGGAACGATTAAACTACTGAGCGTGGCGGCAGCGGCGACTTGTCCGGTCGATTTCATCAAGTCGCGGCGGGACATCTGGGAATCATTCGGTTGAATCACGAAAAGTGCTCCTCGTTTTTTGTGTGGACAAAAGTTGTTTGTGTGGATAGAAAACTCAGGAAGGAAAGCAGACCATCAAGTTACCGCGATTGGTGAGGTTGTGCAAATCCTATTTCTTGGCGGCGATGAGCTCCAGCGAAGATTCTCCTTGGCTCGTATTTGGGGAGATTTGAAGAATTATTCGCTCAAGTTCGTGATTGGGGTGAGTTCCAGATCCCGGAACTCGACTTCGGTTCCTTCGGCCTGTAACGCAATCTGCCCTTTTTTCGCAGTGCAGTTCATGCCGTGATTCACTAGGTCATCGTTGACCCACACTTTAATCTCATCCCCAACGCATTCGACGATCATAGTGTTCCATTCGCCAGTCGGTTTTTCTGAATTGTCTGTAAGATTGAGAATCCGTCGAGACTTACCTTCCGTAACGCCCCACGTTGCTTTCGGCCCGCGTCGTTCCACCATATTGGGAACGACGATGTCTTCCCCACAGAGCCACAAATCTCCGGCGTTACCGGAATTCATTTGGACCTCTATTGATTGGGGATACCTTTTGTAGAGCGATCTCAGCTTTGAGACATGCACTGCTAGACCGCTGGCGCCGGATTTGCCGGCAAATCGGTATTCAAACTCAAGTCGATAATTTTCATATTGCTGGTCGGAAATCAGAAAGCCCCGGGGATACCCGAGAGTCACGAGTTGACCGTCACGGACGAAAAAGGTCGGTTTGTTTTCAGGATTGGGATCACCTTCTGGAACGTCGAGATGCCAGCCGGTGAGATCCTTGCCGTTAAATAAACTGTTGGCGATTGATTCTGGAGCCGGCTTTCCAAAATGCGGCGAGGTGGGATCTTCTTCCGGTTTCAGACGCTCGACGCGAATGGCTCCCTCTACCAAATCTCCGGTGGGAATGATCGACGCCAATTCTCTGAGGCATTCCAGCTCGTTTCGTCCGAACTCCATTTCTACGACACCGACACGTGCTTTGAGATCGTCAGTGAGCACAAGTTCGGCGAACACATCAAGGCCTGTGATACTTGTCATGACTTCGGAGATCACGTTCCCGTTGGTCGCCGGATCGTATTTGGGAGGAGGAAGTTCGTAGGACTCTCCACCTCCCGCCAGCTGAAATCGCCGACTCGCGGTCGTCCCGAATGTTCTGGAGCGTCCGGTCGCTCCCACCTCCCAGATCGCAATCAAGGCGGTTTTATCTTTGTCATCGTGAGCGAGCGTCACTCTGATCCCCAGAGAGCTCAGGCTCCGGTCTTCGAATTTCACCTTCAGCCAGTCGGTTCGTAACCAGGTCAGTTGGTCGAATTCGTCCTCATCTTTTTCGATTTTGTAGCGATGGCGGAATCGACGTTCGGAGGGGATCTTGATGACGATCGCCTCGGATGCCGCTGGCTTGCCAGGTTTGGGAATCCCTTTGGCTTCACTCGTCGGGGTCAGTAATGCCAGTTCGCGCAGTCGAACTCGTTTTCCCACTTTGACGAGATGATTGATTTGCTCGCAGGAAATGGCAAAGTTGAGATTCTGGGATCCAAGCAGCGTGCTGCTATTGACGCCGACGACTTCCCCTTTGAAATTCAAGAGTGGTCCGCCGCTGCTTCCCGGTGAAATCGGGGTGCTGGTTTGCAGCCAGGTTCCACTCAAGCCCGGAGCGAACTCTTTTAATTCCTCACCTTTACGAATGCCACTGACAATTCCCTCGCTGGCGGTAAAGGAAAGACCGCGTGGTGCACCGATGGCAATCGTTTTGTCCCCTTTTCTCGGCAGGGAAATAGCGACCGGCAAAGCTGTTAACTTTTTGTTCGTCTCAATTTTCAGGAGCGCCAGGTCAAACGCCGTATAATGAGCGTTCCAACCGAGCACTTTGGCAGTCGTTTTATCTGCAAAGGTGACTACAGCCGATTCAGAATCTCCGACGACATGATAATTCGTCACGATCCACTTTCGTTCGACATCGACCACAAAACCACTTCCAATTCCCTGACTCCCGTCTTTATAGTTGACGTCAATACGCACACAGGCAGGCTCAGTTGTCTCGATCAAATCAGCCAGACTGAGTTCATCGGCTTGCAAATTGATCGGAAACAATCCCGCCAAATAGAGCAGACAGATGTGAAATAGAGTTCGATTCATGGTTTCTATGAATAGTTCTGGTGACGCAGAACTGTCAATTGAGTTTCGCAGTTAAAAACTCAGTGACCCGCTGAGGGCTGACAATTCCCTGGATATTGCCATCCAAGTCGATAATCGGGACGTGGCGGTAACCGCTCACCGCCATCACGCATAACGCGGAAGCGGATGCGGAAGTCTCGTGGACGTAAATGGGGTTCGATGTCATGAATTCGGAAACGGGGCGATCGCCGAACGGCTCAGTTCCGATTTTCATCAGGGCGTCTCGTTCAGAAAACACACCGGCCAGTCGCCCTTTCTGTTCCACCATCAGACAGGAGATATCGAGGGCCGCCATGGTTTTCAATGCGTCCCGCACCGGAGTCTCGGGAGAGATGGTGGTAATCGGCTTATGGTGAATCGCGGTCACCGGCTCCTCGGCGAGCGCTCGTTCGACGGGATCCGTGTATTCTTTCGGATCGTAATTTTCGAGTGGATCCTGGAATTCTTCAATCATGTCAGGCTCCTTCGCGCGTGTTTAGATGAGGCGTTCCACCGATTCGCTGGACCATCACCTGCTCGGGGAAGTGGTCGGCGATGTATTCCAGCAAGCCACGTTGCCCCGTTAATCCGACCAGATTCCCTTCCGCATCCACGACGATCACGAATCTCAGATTGCGGCTGGTCATCTGATTCAGGACTTCCACAATCGGAGCGTCGTCTCGGGCGGATGGCCAATTTGATTCCATCGCCGAAGAGACCGGAGCCGAGAAGTCGGTACTCTCGTCAGCCAGTAGTTTAATGAGCTGGCTTTCCGTAAAAATTCCGATCGGTTTTCCATCGGCATCGACGATGATCGCGCATCCCAGCCGATGTGATTTCATCGCGTCCACAACCTGATTGAGTGGTTCGTCTGGAGAAACCGTGACCGGTTCTCTGAGAGAGAGCGTACGGACTTGTTCCGCTCTCATATTTTCCTGCAGGCCCATAAGTAACTCCTCTCAAATCTCAAGTGCATAGCGGCATTCGAGGGTAATTTCAGGATAACGTTTACGGGGCTTTCAAAACATCATTTTTTTTTTTCGGAGACATCTGGCTTCTCTTTGAGAAGTTGGAATTCCTTTGGTCGTGATGAGTTGTGACTTTCCACGCGATGCGGGAAACGTTCGGCGGCAGGTGGTCCGTCGGCCCGACCGGCGGCCCATCCACGGAGGGAATTGAGGGTTTCCTGTCCTTTGAAAAAGTAATGACTGTCGAGGCTTTGCAGGTGAGCTTTCCACACTTGCTCTCGCTCGCTGGAGTCCTGCTCGTAGACGCACAAATTAATTTCACTCATCTTCTTCTGTAGGGCTTCGGCCATTAGCTGGTGACCGGCGACCGTGGGGTGGACGTGATCGGCCAGCCATTGACTGTCAAGCATCCCGCTGCGAGATCGTTCCTCCAGCAATTCGTAGGCATCGAGAAGTGACGTTTTCGTCTCTCTGGCGACTCTCAGGATCACGTCCTCCAGTTCGGACACGATGCGCAACGGGCAGACATCTTCCTCGCGCGCCTGCAGGAATGCCTGCTTTGCCTCGTGGTTGCGTTTTCGTGTGAGGTAGCACTGCCCCAGTTCGTACCACGCCAGGGCGTATCGAGGATCGATTAAAACTGCTTTCTCAAGGGCGGCAATCGAGGCCGAGAGATTCTCCCGGTAATTTTCGCGGGCCGTATTCATTAACCTGCGAATCTCCGAGGCTTGTTTTGGAGACAGTTTCTCCGACACTTCAGATTTGAACGGTGGGGAGTCAGCGAGATTGGAGGGGGGACGGATGAGGATGACCGGTACGTTGTGTCGTCGGCACAGTTCCAGCATACGGCGGAGGTTGAATTCAAAGTGAGCGACGATTTGTTGTCGCCACTCGTCGTCGCGATGGTAGGCTCGCAAACTGTCGTTGTAATCGAGGATCGCATCGACTTCTCCCTTAAGTTGCGGTTTCGGTTTCTGAGGGGCTTTCATCGATCCCATGGCGTGCCGCATCAGGTGAAACAAATGCGAAGAGGCGGACAGGTTCATCGAGATCCGTTCGAAACTCGAATCGGGCTTGAGATGGTCGTAGCTGCGGTCTTCCAGAAACTCATTGTGTCCCGTGCAGAGAACAATCAGATCGGGATGATAAGTCAGGACTTCTTCAAGAATCGGGACGAGTCGGTAACTGGCGTAGGACAAACCACCGCAATTCACGACATCCCAACTTTGTTGCGGGTTGTCTGCCTGGAGCCCCAGTTCCAGCCAGGTGCCGAATGTCGTTTCGATCGAATACGGTCGTCCTTGAACTGTGGAACCTCCCAAGACAAAGATGCGGGATTGGTTGTCCGGTTTCACCGCGGGGAAAGATTCCGCCGCGAAAAACTTGAGTCGAGCTGGGGCGATTTCGTAGACATCTCCTTGTTGCTCGAAGAGTGGTGTGACTTCCGCAAAACCGACGTACGGATCATCCGCTAAGGCGGGAACTCCCCAGCCCAGCAGGCGACATAGTAGTTCCAGTCCCACCACCACCAGCAATCCCAACAGAATCGCGGCGCCCCGAAAGACCCAGCGTTTCCTTTTCCGCGGGGCTTCAGTTTCAGATTGGGTTGTGGTGTCCGTCATCTCACTCAAAAAGTCATTACTCCATCAATGGTTTCAATTCTTCCGATGAAAGAGCGCGAGGGAAGACGGCGATTTCATCCAGTCGGCCTTCCCAGTTGTCTGTCCCATCACTTCGGCCACCGAAATAGAATTGCGCATAGTCTGAAGGGAAGTTGCCGGAATCCTCTACGCTGATTTCCGGTTCGGAGTTTCCATTCAGATAAACGTCAACGTGATCTCCCTTTCGGACCAGGGCGACCTGATACCACGTCCATCGATCCAGAACGGTTTTTCCGATTTTCTTGACGCCATCACCCGTCTGATAGATCAGTTGGCCCGGATGATTCTCAAGGCCACCCAGTCCCAAGAACTCGCTATATCGGTCGACTCCCCAATTCTGGCCGCGTCCGAACATCCAGCCTGTCACAGGACGGGCAGCGGTCGGCATTCCGTTCCAGCACCAGAACACGATGGTGTAGTCGTTTTCAATCTCCGGTAGTCTCGCAGAAAGACGTCCTCCGGCGAAATGAATCGAGCGATTGAGTTCTTCGTCCTGGCAGTATTTGTCCGAGGCTGGCCCCGAGAGGAAAAAGGCGACCGGAGGTTCGAGAATCGCATCGTTGTGCTGCGGTGAACTGTCTTTCGCGCGAAGTCCCTGCATTTCGTCGAGTCGCCAATAGGCCGATGGTTGCGCGGAGAGAAGATTGTTGGCGACAGGTCCTCGAGTCTGGACAAACGAATGACGCGCCTGCCCGGTCACTTTCTCCAAGAGTTCGAGGGCGGTTTCGGCGATCTTCGGCTCCGCGGTTTCTTCCAGTCCCGCCGAACGAGCGGCCCAGGTGTTGTAACCTCCGAGCATGTGTTGTTCGGGAGGAGGGATGTAGCCGTCACCGCCGTTGGCAAGTTCGATGACCATCGTATGTGGCAGGGGGGATTGGAGTTTGACTTTTAATCCCGTGAGGGCGTACGTTTCGTTGGGAGTGCTGGCGATGCCGATATTGCCGAGTTGCAATCCCTGTACGACGATTTCAGTCGATTGTCGTTCGTGGAGAATGACCTGTTCCCGTGCGTAGATTTCTTCCTGGGTTTCGGGGAGTCGATCTCCCATCTCTTCGACAATCTTTTGCGACCAGAGGAGTAACTGTTTGTCGGGAACGCGATAGTTGAGTTCCATCCTGGTTTCTGCCATACGCACGGGAACATCGGATTGATATTGAATGGTTTCATAGGCTTGTATCGCGTAGTCGGCGAGCCCAGAGGCGTATTGTTCCATTTGGAACTGTTCCACTTCGTTTGGCTCAGTGTTCTTGTAATCCTTCCGCCAGATATCTCCGCTGCACCCGTGCGACATGGCGGCGACGAACGGAGCCCGGCCTTCTCCCGGCTTGCCGGCAATGCGGGTTTGCAGTTCGTTGCAGAATTCCCCGAAATAGTCGGCGCTCAGCGGTTTGGGACCGCTGAAATAGTGCATTGAGAAATTCGCCAGCAAGGCAATCGGACGTCCGCCTCCCTTGGCGCGGAGGGCCACCAGAGCGAGTTCCGGATCTTCGGGGCCCGATTCTCCGACGACGTCGTCCCAGTTTCGACCGGCGTGCATGTTGGCACGGACGGTCGGATTTCCGAAAGGATCGTCACGAAGGCGGTCGGGGCGCAAAATCCAGCGACGCAGCGCGGTGTAATCGGGGGCATCAATACTCCCCCAGCCGATCTCCGCCGGTTCCAGATTCGCTTCCGCTGTTGCGATGGCTTCCGCCAGTTTATCCCGGAGGTAGGGAACGTAATTCGGATCGGCATCGGTCCCCAGGCATCCCATGCTGGCGGGAGCGGAGTGGGTGTGCGTTGCCGAAATCAGCATATGGTCGGGAGATATTTTCGTCCGAGTGGCGGCCAGGGCTTTGGCATCATCCAGTAGCGGTCGGGGCATCATGCAGCTATCGACGACCACAATCGCGACTCGTTCGTTGCCGTCATCGACGACAATCGCGCGGGCATTCACGGGAGTGGTCACCTGGTCGGCGGAACGACTTCGCATTCCGCCGTTCACGAAGACCGGAAATTTCGAGGGAGTGACATCGACGATGGCGGCTCCCGCACGAAATTCCGCGAAGCAGGATTCAGGGGTTCCGGCCACAACCGCCAGAATGATCATCAGTAACATATTTATTTTCACAATACAGTCTCCGTTTTCCGATCTTATGTCATAGCAGCGCAAATCTTATTCCAGTAGTACCACACTCAGCCAGTTGAAAACAGAACCGAATTCTGGGGATTTCCGGATCGGGCTCTCCCTTTACAGATCTTTGTGTCGGCTTGCATCGCTCCGCTCGTTCCGCCAGGTTCTCAAGAACGATTTTGTGATTCGTGTCGGAGTCAAGTATCATACCGGGAGTCCTTTGAAATACCGTTTTGCTGGAAACACGCTCTTATGAAATATTCCTTCCTGTTAAAGGTCTCTGTTGGGATTTTATTTATTTCCAATTCCGTTTCGTTCGCGCAGCACGATAATTCCCGAGATGCCGTGAAACTGATCGCCAACGGCAAATTTGGTCAGGTCGAAAAAACGCTGAACGGCAACAAACCATACGGCGGTGACGCCGAAAAACTGTACGTCGAAATGTTGAGTCTGCTGGCGCAGGACGAAGTTCAATCCGCTTTTCAGAAAGCGACTGAAGCCGTGGATCGGGGGCTTCCGTTCGAACGTCTGGTAGTCGGGCCGCGGGAGCAGCTTTCGAAACTGCACGCGTTGCCTAAGTTTCAGAACTGGAAGAAAGAGAGTCCGGTTTCGAAATTGCTTCACGGTCCGATGGTCGGGAATGTGACCGATTCGACAGCTTCGATCTGGGTGAGAACTGATGGAGAGCAGACAGTCCGCTTGATTGTCGGCGGGGGGGCGGCTGTCGCCGATGAGAAAACGACTTCCGAGGAGGCCGACTTTACCGCGGTTCTCCAAGTCGCAAAACTGACTGCGAATACGGAATACGAGTATCGCCTGCTGATTGGTAACGATTCGGTTGCCGAGGGAAGCTTCAAGACATTTCCCCGGCAGGGGACCGGCGGCCAATTTTCGGTTGGATTCGGCGGGGGAGCCGGCTATGTGGTCGAGTGGGAACGGATGTGGGACACCATACTCGCCCGGAACCCGGATGCATTTCTGATGCTCGGTGATAACGTTTACATTGACCAACCGGAATCTCAGCTGACGCAGAAATACTGCTATTACCGCCGACAATCGCGACCCGAGTGGCGACGCCTTATCGCTAATACGCCGATGTATTCCATCTGGGACGATCATGACTTCGGCACCAATGATTGCATTCCCGGCCCGGAGATTGCCAAACCCGCCTGGAAACCGGAAGTCTGGGAAACATTCACGCATAACTGGGTGAATCCTGGTTACGGAGGCGGTGCCGAGCAGCCGGGCTGCTGGTACGATTTTCACATCGGTGACGTTCATTTCATCATGCTCGATGGGCGATATTATCGGGATCTCAACGGGGGCACGATGCTCGGTCCGGTTCAGAAAAAATGGGTGTTGGAGACGCTGAAAAATTCTGGGGGGACGTTCAAAATTCTGGTTTCGCCGGTCCCGTTCACATCGGGGATCAAACCGGGAAGCAAAGACCCGTGGGACGGTTATCCCGAGGAACGCGAGGAACTCTTTTCGTTCATTGAAGACAACAGGATCGAGGGAGTGTTTCTGATCGCCGCCGACCGACATCGTACCGATTTGCGAATCACCGAACGTCCGAACGGTTACGATCTGTACGAACTGGAGAGTTCGCGACTCACGAATCATCACACGCACGGCGTCGTGAAGACCGAGGGGATGGTGTGGGGGTATAACAAAACCTGTTCGTTCGCTCTGATGAAGTTCGATACGACGGCCAACGATCCTGAGGTGACCTTTCAGTGCATCGATATTGAGGGCGATTTGAAGCACTCGTCGGTGCTCAAACGGAGCGAGTTGACCTTCAAGCGTTGATGGCTGGCTGCCGATTTCTTTTTGCAACCGGAGGAGCGGATCTCTAGATTGAAAAGGAATGTTCCTCTTCGTTTGGGTGAGATCGTCATGAAACGTTTGGCTATTTGTCTTGCGGCACTGGTTCTGTATTCGTTCGGTCTGCGGTCCGAGGCGGCCGACGTTCCGGTGAACATCGTCGAGGGGCAGCCACTGGCGGCGAACGTCAATCGTCTGCTGAATGCGTTGGATTTTCTGGGATCGCCGCTCTCGGCAGAGGTCGCCGCATCTCTCAAGAAACCGATGGAAGAGCGGGATTCTGCCGCGATGCAGAAAATCCTCGACCGGGAGGTTCTGTGTGTGGTGCATCTGAATCCCGAATATCGGGTGAAAGTCTCGCGCGGCCCGGATGAAGCGACGCTGGTGCAGAACGGTTATCGTCCCTGTCTGGTGAAAATACTCAATGAATCGACACTCACCGAGCGATTGCGGATCAGTTCGCCGCAAAGTGGAGCGCTCTACGCGGGGGTTTCTCAGGGAAGTCTCACGCGACAGCAACAGACCGAACTGGCGAAGAATGAAAACACAACCGGTACGCGAGATCGGATCTTCGAGGTGGAGATGTTCCAGTCTCCGCCGATGACCGAGCGCCTGAGCGGTCTCGAAGTCGAATATGCGATTGCATTGATTTATTGTCTCGATGCGGGGAAGCGGGAGGCGACACTGACCTTCGATGTGGGTCAGGGAACGCAGGATATCGGCTTCCGGGGAGAGTTGCCGGTACTGTTTGACGTGCGTCCGGCGGTTCCCGTTCAGTTGTCGATTCACGATTTTGACGGTGAGCCGACGACGGCGAAGCTGGTCATCCGGGATCCTCAAGGGCAGGTTTATCCGCCTCAGCCGAAACGTCTGGCTCCCGACTTTTTCTTTCAGGAACAGATTTATCGACACCATGGGGAAGTGATCGATCTGGCGCCCGGCACCTATACGGTGGAGAGTTCGCGAGGACCCGAGTACCACGTCCGGACCCAAAAGCTGACGGTTCCCGAAAAGGGGCCGACGACTCTCGACATCCAACTCGAGCGCTGGATCAATCCGCTTGAGTACGGTTTTTATTGCGGGGATCACCATATTCACGGAGCCGGTTGCGCCCATTATCAGGTCCCGACGCAGGGAGTCACACCGGAGGATATGTTCCGGCAGGTGAAGGGGGAGGGGCTGAATGTCGGCTGCGTTCTGACTTGGGGACCGTGCTACGACTTTCAGCGGCAATATTTTTCCGCCCAGGCGAATCTGATCAGCGAAGCGGAAACCGTCCTGAAGTACGATCTGGAGATCAGCGGCTTCGGCTCGGCGGCATTGGGGCATGTCTGTCTGTTGAATCTGTCCGATCAGACTTATCCCGGCTCGCAGGGAACGAAAGAACTGGGCTGGCCAAGTTGGACGTTGCCAGCCCTGAAATGGGCGAAGGAGCAAGGAGGCGTGACCGGGTATCCGCATTCCGATATGCGGGACGATCCGAAAGGAGCGGCGGAGTGGATCGTGGGATGTTACGATGCTGACGGCAATGGCTCTCTTTCGCGCGAGGAATATCGTTCGGCGTTGCTGCCGGAGGAGGCCGCTTCGATCGATACCGATGAGGACGGCCTGTTGTCGCCGGCGGAATTGACGACCTCCGCGGAACGCGCTTGCCAACGATTGCCGAATCTCGTGCTCCCCTCGATGCGCGGGTCGGGGGCGATGGAAATATTTGTGACGACGCCGGCGGGTGTCTGTGACTTTATTTCGGCGATGGACACCGCTCGGATCGGCGAATGGAATACCTGGTATCACATCATGAATTGTGGGTTCCCGTTGAAGTTGAGTGGCGAGACCGATTTTCCCTGCATGTCGAGTCGCCGGGTCGGTAAAGGACGCGTCTACGTGCAAATGGGGGACGAACCGTTTAACCGTCTGATCTTTTCCGATTGGGCCGAGCGTCTGGGAGCGGGGCAGTCGTACGTCTCCGACGGATTCGCTCACGCTCTGCAGTTTGAAGTCAACGGCGTGACGCCGGGGACCGAGGACATTGCCCTGGACCAACCCGGAACCGTGAAGGTTGACTTCGAGGTCGCGTTCGCTCCGCAAGTGCCGAAGGCGGTTTTCCACGGCACGTTGGAAAGTCTCGACGGCCCCCGCGAAGTGGGTGATTCCCGCATCCTGCACGCTCCTCGAAACGACGAGTGGGTCGAGGGAGGAACGAAACAGGTCGAACTCGTTGTGAACGGCGAGGTCGTCCGGACGTTCGAGGTGGAATCGGGAACACCGGTCGCTCGCTCGGTCGAAATTCCGATCGAGCGCAGCAGTTGGATCGCGTTGCGTCAGTTTCCTCAGTTACATACCAATCCCGTCCGTGTGATGGTGGCCGATCGGCCGATCCGGGTCTCCCGGCAGTCCGCCGAATGGTGCGCTCAGTCGGTCGAATTGCTCTGGAAGAATCGCAGTCGTTTCATTCGCGAAGGAGAGCGTCCTGCCGCCCGCAGCGCCTACGACGAAGCGATTCGCATTTATCGAGAGCGAGCCAACGAAGTCGTTCAATAATTTTCTCATTTCGTCGGTCGTCCGCCGACGTCCGTCCCCCTTTCATATGCATCGCGGGCTCCCTCCAGCATCCGGTCGAATTCGGGGCCGACTTCGGTTGCCTCGCGTTGTAACTGTTCCAGAAACTCAAGCTCCTCTTTGCGGATTTTGTGATTCGCATACAGCATCTGCAGCAGATAGAACCGTTCCTCGGGGAGAATTTTATCGTCGTCCAGCAGGACCGACCGAAGGACGCCGAAAAACAGACCGTCGAACTCCGCGGGATGCGATTTCGCCCCGACGTAAATCCTGATCAGCAGTTCGACATCCTGCAGGTCGAGAACATCATCCGCCGTGATCGCGTCGCAGACCCGCATGAGTTCTGCGTCGTCGAGTTTTCCGTCGGCCAGAATTTCAGACAAAAATGCATGCGGGTTTTTCATAATGTGGATTTCTTTGGTTGAAAAATGAGAGAACGCGATTTCGGTGAGTCGATTGGGGAAGCTATCTCAAATTACTCCTTCTCCGTACGCCCCAGAACCAGAAAGTCAAACAGTTCGCCGTGGTGTTTTTCGTTCAGCGTGATATCGAACGTCGCCTGCCGGACCCCGGCGGCCACCTGGTCACGATCGACGGTCAGTTTCACCTCGTAGTCCCGCTCGCCGTCAGGCTTCACGAAACCCGTTAACCGCGACGGCTCCGCCGTGATTCCCGGCGGGAGTTTCAGCTCGATATCGTGTTTTTCGGGGACGCCCCGGAAATTGCGGACTGTGATGGTGACCGTCTGAGTCTCGGCTTCCGTCAGATCGACCCGATACGGATACGCCGAGACCCAGTACGGATCGTAGCCATATTCGTAATGCTCCTGTGGCAGCATCGCTTTGTAGAGTCGGATCATCTCTTTCGACCAGTCGTGATACCGCTGGAGGAAACCGGCCGGTTCGTCCATCACGTACGAATGGCTCCCCATCACGATGTCCGGGTTGAGATCCTTCAGGTACGCACTCCCCAGCAGATACCCTTCCTCCAGAATCGAGCTGTTTCGGGCGACGACCGCTTCGTGACCGTTCTGGTTGGGGTCGGACGCGGTGCCGAACAGATTGTCTCCCGTGAACGCAATCCGCTTCCCGTCGATCTCCAGCCATAGACAGCAGCCGAATTCGGTCTGTCCCGGCATCCAGTCCACCTGAATTTTGTAACCTTCCCACATCACTGATTCCCCGTTCTTGAACGGCTTTTCGATCTTCATGCCGTCGAACCCGTCGCCGTAGGCCGCGACGAGGGCCGAGTAATCATAACGGCGGGGGTGTTCGCATTTGTCGGCGATGATGTCGAGGGTCCACGCCTCGGCGTTGTATTTCTCTTTGAGATGCGGGCCGAGGAGAAAGTGATCGCCGTGCATGTGCGAGATCCAGAAGGCGTCGATCTCTTTCAGTCCCATGTGGGCACGCAGGCCGACGATGATTTCTTCCAGCATCGCGACGGGGAAGAGTCCCGCGTCGAGAATCAGGCCGCGGCCGTTGTCCGAAATGATGATCGCGAAGTTTTTGCCCTTCGTCTCGTGACTCAGTTTATACAGGTGCGGCGTGACCTGATTGATGAGCGGGACCTTGGTCGGTTTGGAATACGAATCCCGCTGCTCCTCGGTCGAATCGAAGACCGGATAACCGCGAACGTAGCTCGCCAGAAACGTTTCCAGCTTTTTGTGGTAGGTCTCGAATTGCCGGTGAGCGTTGTTGATAACCGGTCCCTGCGAGGGACAGGCGATGTCGATCTCTGCGGCAATCAATTCCTGAACGGAAGCCATTAATGTCTCGATTCCTTTTCCGAAGCCGTAATCCCATTCGCTGTCAAACCAGGTGGTGAACTTCGCTCCGTCGTGCATCAGGCCGCCGGTGAAGGCGAGGGTGGTCTCTCCCGTTTCGATCAGATAGCTGAGGCTGCCGGGCGAATGACCGGGCGTCAGTCGGCAGTCGATTTTGAATCCCTCCCACTCGAAGACCTCTTCGTGATCGAGGGTTCGATCGAGCGGAATCGATTCTCTCGGCGGGCGGGAATAACTGGCTCCGTAGACCGTGTATTGGTCGCCGAGCTTCGGATACCACTTGCGGAACTGGTGCGGCGTCTCGAACAATGCTGCTTCCGCCAGCGGGGCGGCGACTTTCGTCGTCGTCCGATCGACGAGATCGATCCCCTGGCACTGCTCGCGGTGATGGTGGGTGAACAGGATCCAGTCGACGGTGGTAATGCCGAGCTTTGGCAATGCGTCGAGGACCGAGCCGTCTCCCAGATCGATCAGGAGCGCCTGCTCTCCCTGCTTCAGCACGTAGGCATTGCAGGTGTCGGACCAGACGTAAAGGTTCGGGAACGACTCGGGATCCGGTTGCCGGAAGCCGTCGGGCGTCTGGGCGCGAACGTTTGTCGCACCGAGGAGTACGGCCCCCAGAATGCAGGCTGTGAACAGGGATTTCAGTCGATCATTCAATAACATTCCGCGTCTCCGTAGGCCGACTCTCCGAGTCGGCATGTTCGATGATGGGTGTTTCTCACGGGGGCTTCCGCTAACGCGGAGCGCCCACCGCCACCCCTTTCCCTCTTCAACCCCTTCCACGATAACGGCTTGAGTCGTCCGTTCCCACGAGTTTTCCTTTCCGTTCATTGTTCAGAAACTTGGGGACTGTTTGATGGCTGAATCCCGAGAGTTTTCAACTTCACAAATTTGAAAGTTGTGAACTTGAAAAGTTGAAAACACGAGCGAAAACGTGCGGTATTTAATCATTTTCCAGGAGTCTCCACGACCAAGGGCCTCTTTGCCCCTGTTTGAATTTGCGGGCGACCCGGTTTAACGCATCACGGACCGGATGTTGGGTAAAACCCGCCTTCCGCGCGTCGCTGAAAATCTCCACCGACTTCTTCTCCCCCGCCGCCAGGTACTGCCGCAACCACGACTCCGCCTGAGCCGTCTGCGAAAAACTCCAGACGCTCCGTCCCAGCCGCACCCGACCGATCGCTTCCGCAAAGGTGATCGAGTCGTCCGGCTCTCCCCACTCGACGGCGGCGATGCCGTCCGCATCGGGAACGATCGAAAACTGAAAGCCGAGCCGGTCGTCTCCCAGATGATGGCGGATCGGTAACAGCAGACGACGTTGGCGGTCGCGGGGATCGCGGGCCACGCCCCAGACCGCTTTGAACGTCGGATCGTAATCGGCCCGCCACTGATTTTTGTGCGGCAGCGGCACAATCCCGCCGGGACGGACCGTCTCGACACAGATGACGGCGACGTCGTGCGTGTCGGCCAGCGTCTCCAGATCGAATAGGACCTCCTGCAAGTGGCGTTGTCGGGCGGTCGGGTCGCTCGGCAGGTCGAGGAACTCGCTCAGGGAATCGATCAACAACAACCCCGGTCGCTTCCGGCTGCGGACGATCTCCTCCAGCAGCGGTCCGTGAGCCGGAAACTGGAATGGCTTGCTCTCCTGCGATTCCCCGGCGACCGTCGAGATCAGTTGAGTGAGTGTCAGATTGACGCCGGCCGTTCGCAAACGGGGCAACACAATATCCCGCAAGCCATGCTCGGGGGAGAGCAGAAACGCGTTGGCGGCCTTGTTCTCGCTGCCGTCGGGCCAGTCCGCTCCCGTGGTGACGCGGGCGATCAGGTCGGCGGCGACGATTGATTTGCCGTCTCCTCCTTGTCCGGTGAGGAGGGTGAGTTTGCCGCGCGGAATCCGTTGCGGCCACAACCAGTCGGGGGGACTGGCGTTGAGGTCGTCCAGCGGCACGAGTCGGTCGCCGGGTGCCGGTTGTCTCGGATCGGGATTCGTCTCCGGTTCCCAGAACCCAGGAGGCCAGAGGAGTCCGTCGTCGGCGGGAGGCGTCGCGTTCCAGTGATACCGGGTCATCTCCCGCTTGTACTGTGTTTCATCGATCAGATTTCGCCGACGCATCTCGGCGAGAACCGCTCGTTCGTCGATGTTGTCGGGAATCGGTTTGTCGGGGATGGGAAACGTCCTTTGGTGTCAGTACCTGACACCGTTTTGAGTTTTATGTGTTGAGTTTTAAGTGTCGAGTGAGGGGAGCAACGCCTTGAACTACACCCTCCCCTCTGGGAGGGGCGAAGGTGAGGAACGAACCTTCGGGGAGGGAAACTACAGAGCCCGCTTCGTGAAATGCAACGAACCGGACGCTAGCGAGCAACGGCGTCCGCTTCGCGAAAGCGAAGAGGAAGGACGACGGCGCTAGAAAAAGCACCTCCCTTTTCCGGCTGATTTCGTCGAAGACATATTCAGCCTAATCAGACGCTGGGCGAGCAAACTCGCGACAGCGAGTGCGCTAGAGATTGCTTAGCCATTCCCTCGGTTCGGAGAATCCACCCCGCACGCTAACTCTGGTACGAGCGAGCTGACAAGACCAGTTTCCGGTTGCTCCTGAGCGGTCGGGCAGGGGCCTCCCTGCCGAAGAAAAAAGACTTGTAGGAAAATCGCACGCCAAGGGGCAGGGAAGAAAAGAAAGCCACGGATGAGACGGATGAAAACGGAGACCCACGGATGATTTGGGGAGAGGAACCGCGGATGACGCGGATTTCTCGGATAGTTGATAAGACTTCACCCTCCACCAGAATGGGGGAGGGTCGGGAGCGAGCCTCAGCGAGTGGCCGGAGAGGGAAATAACAGAGTCCGCTTCGTGAAATGCGACGAACTGGACGCTAGCGAGCAACGGCTGATTTCGTCGAAGACAGATTCAACCAAATCAGCCGCAAGGCGCTAGCCTGCGGTTAAGTAGGAGTTTCTGTAGGGCCGGTTCCACCGGCCAGAAAAAATGGACGCCGATCGAAACGGATTTCCGCAGATTTGTCGGGTCGGCTGTGCGGACCATTCTGTTTGACGCAAAGTCAATGAGACGCGGAGAAACGCAAAGAGATTAAGAAGCCACGGATGAGACGGAGAAAACGGAGACCCACGGATTGGAAAAGAACTCATCCTGCGGTGGTGAACCGTATCGCTGACAGTCATTTCCGAAGCATGCTCACGCAAGCGAGAGTATGGCCACTGGCTTAAACAACTCTATTGAAAAATTACTTGAAAGGATGATTTGGAAACACTAGACTAAGAAACGTGCTTGGGCACATAACTACACCGTGAGGTGTATCAATTCAAATAACTTCTAACTGGAGTTCAAGGAGACCGAGATGGTTGACCATGATCTTACTGCGCTTTCAGCGCCGATTGAAGAGCTACGTGCTGATGTTCAAGCAGCTTACGAACGCTTGGATAACGAATGGGAAGCAGTTGCTAATACCCTAAAAAAGCTACCAATTCCCTGTGATGTTGCTTGTTGCATTGGAGAACATCCAACAGGTTTTCCTTTATACGAGTTATCTTGGAGGAAATGGAAAGGGAAAAAAAGAGTCTGTTATGTAGTAACATTTCTTAGAGATGGGTATGAAGGTCCTGAAGAAGAGGAAGACGTCACTCCATATGACGAATGGAGTGGTCCTCAGAAACTTAAGTATTTATCATTTGTGCCGAAGCTATTTGATGCCGCAAGAGAGCAAACCCAGCAATTCATTTCTTTGACGCAAAGTCATGGAGCAAAGAAATGAAACACTCTTTAAATTCTCCAGTGCCATCTTGGGTTCGCAATATTTGTTGCATTACTCCCTTTATCGCACTGCTTGCTATATCAGTCTCAAGCCTCATCGGAAATTCCCCAAGCCATATTGGCTCTATTGGTCTAATACTTCTATGTGGAAAAACGACTTCATGGGTTTTGCATGGAGGGATAGTCCATCCTATTTGCAGGATAGACTTGGTGCAGTTGTCACAAAAAGACACATAATGACTGTCCAATGAGTGAAGGGCTTTGATCACACGATATGTAGTCAATAAGTAAACTTCCAACAGAGTCTAAGGTCGTCGCTTACTAGTTCGATTGGATTTCGACGTGAGGCAGACCTTGGGCGACTCGATAGCCCCCTGATTCACCTAATTGAAGCGATCGGGCATCCTGAAAAACGTCTCTCCTTCACCCCCATCATTCCACTTTGGAGCGGATGGGGAAATGGGCTCCCGTTTTCAGCAGCCAGTCATCGAGCTTTTGGGCCAGGCGACGCGTCAGGTCGGGACTTTCGGGGGCGAGATTCTTTCTCTCGCCGATGTCGCTGTTGAGGTTGTAGAGTTCGAGGGAGCCGTCGTCGTAGCGCTTGATGAGTTTGAAGTGCCCCTCCCGGATGGCGCTGCCGAGCCGGTTGCGCTGATGGAAGGCGTAGTTCGGATAGTGAAAGTAGAGGGCGTCCCGTTCGAAGTTTCCGGTTTGTCGCAGGAGCGGCAACAGGCTCTGGCCGTCGAGGGGATGATCGGGAGTGGGAGGCAGGCCCGCCACGTCGAGCAGTGTCGGGTAGCAGTCCATGCTGATGACGGGGGTCTCGCAGATCGTGCCGGGTTCCACCTGACCGGGCCAGCGGACGATCATCGGGATGCGGAGGCCTCCCTCGAATAACATCCCTTTGAATCCCCGCAAGGGACGGTTGTCGCCGTTGTAGCCGCCGTTGTCCGATGTGAAGATCACGAGCGTCTTCTCGCGGAGGCCGAGCGTGTCCAGTTCTGTGAGAAAGCGTCCGATCTCGGTGTCCATCGCTTCGATCATGGCGGCGTAGATGTGATCTTTCAGGCCCTGGTCTTTGCGTTGTTTGTATTTGGCGATCAGTTCCTCGCGGGCTTCCATCGGGTAGTGAACCGAATAGGGCCACCAGTTGAGATAGAACGGGCGTTCGCGATGTTGGCGGATAAAGGAGATCGCTTCGTTGGCGAGACGTTCGGGGAGGTACTCTCCTTTCTGTTTGGCTTTGAGGGCCGGGATGCGATAGGGGGCGAAGTAGCTGGGCGGTCCGCCGCGAAAGCAGCCGCCGACGTTGAGGTCGAAGCCTTGTTTTTCGGGTCGGAAATCGAGTTCGTTGAGCCCCTGGGTGTTGTTGCGGCTTACATAGGAGAGGTGCCATTTGCCGATGTGGGCCGACGTGTAACCGGCGGTCGAGAGTCGTTCGGCGATGGTGACGTAAGCGAGATCGAGGTGCCGGACGGATTCGGCTTCGTGCAGATCGGAGCCTTCGAGGGAGAAGCCGTCTTTGTGGCCGGGGGCGTGGTTGGTGAGGTGAATGCGGGCGGGTGCCTGTCCGGTCATCATGGCGGCGCGAGTGGGAGAACAGACCGGCGAGGCGGCATACGCATTCGTAAACTTCATCCCCTGGGTGGCGAAATGATCCAGGGCGGGGGTATCGACCAACTTATTGCCGTAACTGTGCAGGTCTCTCCAGCCGAGGTCATCGGCCATGATGACGACGATGTTCGGTACTACCCGATCTTTCGCAGAGCCGGAGAGGGGGGATGAGATCGCGAGGGCGAACAGCAGCAGTCCTGTCGAAAGGCGTGGATAACGATTCATGCCGGTGGGCTTTCTGGAACGTGGCCGCGAATGAGGTCCGTTGCGTCATCGTATCGGCGGATATCTCGGGGTGCCAGCGGGGATCGTGTGGGTTCCACCGACCAGCACAACCGGAAAGCGGAACGAAGACGAAAGAAAAACTCCTAATATTCGAGAACGAATCTGGTAAGATATCAACTCTCCCAAGGCATGTTCACGCGAGTGAGAGCAGGACAACAAGCATCACTTCACTCTTTGTGAATGCCATTCGACTGAAAACCGGTGAAACAATGAGTTTGTTAGACCGTCTCGTCCATGTTTTTATGTGCCTCATTCTGGGTGTGGTTTGTGGTGAAATACTGACAAATATTTTCATCGATCATGGTCCTGGATACGACCACGGTTTCGGAGAAACAACGTCTGCCCGCTGGTGCTTTATTTCCATCTCTGCTGTTGGTTTCTTTCTGTTGAGCAAGAGTCGGTTCAACAAGATGTTTTAGGCCGGCTAACCTATGAGTCGTTTGTATTCTTTGCACCCGGTTGTCGGGATCCGCTATGATCGGACGACCGCCAACATCCACCAACACGAAAGTGACCCGGACTCATGACATCATCACGCATCGCACTTGTGACGGGAGCCGGGCGGGGCATCGGCAAAGGGTGTGCGCTGGAACTGGCGAAAGCGGGCGTCGATCTCGTCATCAACGACCGGCCCGAGTCTCCCGATCTGGAGCAGACGGCGGACGAAATTCGCGCGTTGGGGCGGGAGTGTCACGCCGTCCCGGCGAATGTCTTTGAGTACGCCGAGTGTCAGCGGCTGGTTTCGGCGGCTGTTGATGCTGGCGGGCAAATCGACATTCTGGTCAGCAATCCGGCTTACAGTCGCCGGGGCCGGTTTCTCGACTATCCTCCCGAGGAATTCGAACAGACAATACAGGGGACGTTGACGAGTGGTTTTTATCTGAGCCAACTGGTCGCCAAGCATCTCGTCGAGCGGAAGGCTCCGGGAAAAATCGTCTTTATTTCGAGCGTGCAGGCGGAGTTGCCGATCGGGTTGTGTTCGGCGTACGGAGCCGCCAAGGCGGGGTTGAATCACATGATGCGGTCGATCTCGGTCGAACTGGCGGAGCACGGCATTTTGGTGAATGCGATCGAGCCGGGCTGGATCGACACGCCGGGCGAACATGCGACGTTCAGCGAGGAACAGATTCGCGAGGAAGGGAAAAAACTGCCGCTCGGTCGTCTCGGCCTGCCGGAGGAGATCGGGAAAGCGGCGGCGTTTCTCTGCTCGTCGGATGCCGATTACATCACGGGAACGGTGTTGCCGGTGGACGGCGGGTATCGGTACAAGGATTGTCGCGTGTCGGGGGATCGTTTGCGTCCGTGACGATCTATAGCTCCAGCGGGAAATCAGTCAGGCGTTCGACGCCGGTTTCGGTGACGCGGTAATCCTGTTCGAGACGGATGCCGCCCCGGAGGGAGTCGGTGTAGAGTCCCGGTTCGGCGGTGAAGCAGTCGCCGACTTCGAAGCGATCGTCCCAGTGCGGGTTGAGGTGAGGGGCTTCGTGCGGGAAGAGGCCGAAGCCGTGTCCGAGGTGATGAAAGAAGGCGTCCGGGGCAAAGTCGTCGAGCATCGCTTTCGCCTGTTCGTAAACAGCCTGGCCACTGACGCCGGGGCGGACCGTCGCTTCGACCATCGTCAGAACGTTCACGATCTGTTCCCAGGCGGCGAGTTGTTCGTCGGTCGGTGCTCCACTCACTGAAAACGTGCGGCAGTTATCGGCGTAGTAACCGCGGTAGCAGGGACCGAGATCGAGAATGTATAATTCGCCCGCTTCACATTTCCGGTCGCGCGGC
The DNA here is from genome assembly GCA_014762625.1 of Planctomycetaceae bacterium. GTDB lineage: Bacteria > Planctomycetota > Planctomycetia > Planctomycetales > Planctomycetaceae > JABURQ01. The sequence goes on from JABURQ010000191.1 coordinate 20,636, forward strand.
GGTCCTCCGGGAGTGCCGCACTGATAGTCGTTGCCGGTCGCGGTGAGCGGTTCCCCGGCGACGTTGACGGCTGCCGCCTGCAATTGATTGAAGACGTCGAGTTCCGAGATGCCGGGGGCGATGATCTCGCGGGCGGTTCGGTACATCGCCGCGGTGCAGTCGATGGCCCTCTGGATCATTTTTAGCTCGTCCGCGTCTTTGCGGCGACGAAGATACCGCAGCTCGGGGTCGAGATCGACGAGTTGCCGCGGATCGCAGCCGGGGAGATGTCGGAAATGCTGTCCGCAGATGGAACCTTCGAGTCCCAGACGCTGGAACGCTGCAAACGTCAAGTGGTCTCCCAATGCGTTGAGGCTCGCCTGATGCTGATCCTGTCGCAGAGTGGAGCAGTGCTGGGCGGGGAAGGTGACGACATCATCGGCGGCGGCGTGGGGGGGGATTTCGTTGGGAGCCGACAGCGTGCAGCGTCCCGAGGTTTCGAGTATCAGGGCGGCCTGCATCAGTCGATGCGGACGAAATCCGGTCAGCCACTGGATGTTTTCGTGGGAGACGATGAGTGCCGCATCGACCGACAGGGATTCGAGTAATTCCTTCAGGCGAGCTTGTCGTCGGCGACAGAGTTCGGGATCGAGAGTGAGAGGTACGGACATGGATGGTGGCAGGTCTGGTCGGTAATACGGTGGCTTTATTTCTGTTTGCGGGCGTCGGGGACGTTCACCTTCGGCAGCCATTTCGCGTGGTCGTCCATCAGCTGGCGGTAGTTGGAATCGCCGGCGAGATTGTTCCATTCCCGCGGATCGACGCGATGGTCGTACAGCTCCTCGCTGCCGTCGGCGTAGCGGATGTAGCGGAAGTGCTCGCTACGGACGGCGTGATTGTTCTGCTGATAGGTGGTGAGGGCGGGGCGTTCCCAGTCGGTGCGGGGATCGTCCAGCAGCGGCTTGAGACTGACCCCTTCGAGACTGTCCTTCTCCGGCAGACCGCACAGCTCGACGAGTGTGGGGTAGACGCTGAGGAGTTCGACCGGTCGTGAACAGCGTTGTCCTGTGGTCTGTCCCGGCAGACGGATAATGAACGGCACGCGGGTCGAACGTTCCCAGAGTGACTGTTTCGCCCAGCGTTGTTTTTCGCCGAGATGGAAGCCGTGATCGGAGTAGAGGACGACGATTGTGTTGTTCGCGTGGGGACTTTCATCGAGCGCGTGCAGCAGACGACCGACCTGGTCGTCGGTGAAACTGGAGGAGGCGAGAAACGCCTGGACGGCGGGCTTCCACTGATGTTCGCTCACGAACCAGTCGTGTGCGGGGGGGGTGGGATTGTTGGTCAGGTCGATGGCGGCGCCGGGGAGATCGTCGCGATCGTCGTCTTTGACTTTCGGTAACAGGACCTGATCGAGGGGGCGTTTGTCGAAGAAGCGTTGGGGGGCGTACCACGGGACGTGCGGTCGATAGAGCCCCACGGCGAGAAAGAACGGCTGGTCGTGTTCTTTGCCGAGCTGTTCGATGCCCCAGGAGGCGTCGACGAAATCGCCGAACTTCTCTTCCGCGTATTGCTGCGCTCCGTAATCCCAGAGGCCGCTGCGGTTTCCTTTGATTTTGACCAGTCGTTCGTCGATTTTCTGCCGTTGTCCCGGTCGGGGACCGACCACTTCAAACGACGGCACATCGACGCGCGAGCCGTGATAGATCTTGCCGGTGGTGAGGGTGTGATAGCCGTGCTGTCCGAAATATTGCGGCAGGGTGATGCGATTCTTATTTCTCGGCGTGTTACGGAACCAGGGCGAATTGACGTAGATGCCGGTGGTGGAGGGACGCAATCCCAGCATCAGACTGGTGCGGGAGGGATTACAGATCGGGGCCTGGCAATGGGCATTCGTAAATAGTGTGCCACGCGCGGCGAGGGCGTCGATGTGTGGTGTGTCGGCTTGCGGGTGTCCGTCGAGACAGCCGACCCAGTCGTTGAGGTCGTCGATGGCGATCAGGAGGACGTTCGGTTTGTCGGCGGCGTCACTCGACGAAACGAGCAGCGACAGCATCAGGAACAGGAGCGAAAGAGCGCGCATGAGAAGACCTTTGTGCTAAAACCAGGTTCTGTTTCAGCATGCAGGGGAAACGCGCGGAAATCAACGGTGGGTTTTCGAAGAGCGGGCGTTACGACTCTGCGGGGCCGCGATCGAACGTCTGCTGGAGGACCGCAGCCAGATCTCTCAGCAGCGGAGCACTCTGTCCCGTGTAGGACGAGCCGTGCATCACCGCCAGAGTCTCCGGTTCGAGTTCGGCGAGCGAATTCAACACTCCTTCCGTCTGTCGCGTGTAGGGGATGTAGCCGGCGAGCGGTCCCTGTTGCATCTTCTCCATCGCCGCGTGGGACGGTCCGACCAGATCGGAGGAGGTGACGGCGTCCACATTGCCGAAGTGATGGAACAGGTCGGAACAGAACAGGGTTTTCCGTGATTCCTCGAAGAAGACGCCCGCGTCCCAGCCGTGGGGAATGTGCGGTGTCTGGGTGAAGCGGAAGCGATACTTGCCCGTCGTGAGGAGGTCGTCGTTCGTCATGCCGAAGGCGGGGCGACTGGCGAAATCGTCCACGCTGACCATCTTGCCGAGCGCCGTGCAGACCGGCTGGGCGTGAGGCGCGATTTTCAGCCACTCGTTCAGACCGCCGATCTCGTCCGACTCGAAATGGCTCCAGGCGATGTGACGCAGCGTCGCGGGATCGATCAACTGCCCGACCGCTTCTTTCAAGGCGGGGAACATTCCTTTCAGGCCCGCGTGGAACAGAAGCGGTTCCTCGTCGCGGACGAGAAAATGGTTGAACTGCATGTCGATTTCGGGAACGTACAGCGAGAGTCGGAACAGGTCGGGAGCAATTTCATCGATGGCGGTCATGGAGTGTGGTCCTGAGGGGGAGGAAATGTCATGACTCTGATTATCGCCGGGACGTGAGAGGATGGCGAGGGGATTCTGTCCGGAATTGTGGACGGCGGAGCGGACGAATTTCAGACGCACTGTTGGTTCCGTGGTGCAAATCGGTCATAATCGGGCAACACACATTCCTTATTGACCCTCTGGGAGTTTTATGATGAGCCGTCAGTTCAGCCTCTGTTTCCTGTTCGCGATTTGTTGCAGTCTGTTTGTTGCGAAGATCCCTTCTGCCGCGGCGGAAGAACCGGGATTCCAGACGATTTTCGACGGGAAAAGCCTCGACGGCTGGGACGGTGATCCGCGACTCTGGTCGGTCCGGGACGGCGTGATCCACGGAGAAACGACGGACGAGAACAAAGCGAACGGCAATACGTTCCTGATCTGGAAAGAGGGAATGCTGAAGGATTTCGAATTGCGTCTGTCGTTCCGTTGCTCCGCGACCAACAATTCCGGCATTCAGTATCGGTCGAAGCACATCACCGACGGCAAGGTTCGTAACGACTGGGTCGTTCGCGGCTATCAGCACGAAATCCGGAACGAAGTCGATCTGCCGAGCGTCTCCGGTTTCATCTATGGCGAAGGACTCGGACGGGGGCGAATTTGCCTGGTGGGAGAGAAAGCGAAGATCGGAGCGGACGGCAAAAAAGTGGTGACGGACGAATTGATCGATCAAGCGGGCTTCAAGAAACTGTTCAAACTGGACGACTGGAACGATGTGGTGATCGTCGCCAAAGGGAACCACATTCAGCATTACATGAACGGCAAGTTGATTCTGGACTTCACCGATTCGGACGAACTGGCGTTACGGGAAGGGATCCTCGCGCTGCAATTGCACGCCGGCAAGCCGATGTGGGTCGAGTACAAAAACATCCGGATCAAAAATCTGAAGTGACGCGCGTGGCGCTGGCGACGTGTCCGTCCGTGGTTATTTTCGTAGGGCCGGTTCCACCGGCCAGCGAATCTGCGAGAGTGAATTTTTCTCAGGCCGGTAAAACCGGCCCTACTCTCTCTGCATTCGCTATCAGGCCGCCGATTGAGCAGATGAGAGCAGATTTGTAGGGTCCGTTGTACGGACCATTCTGTTTGACGCAAAGTCAATGAGACGCTGAGAAACGCAAAGAGATTAAGGATGACGGATGGAATGGGTCGCCCCGTTTACTCGTCAAACGGGATGCGTGAGCACAAGAGGCCAGGCACCGTTCTAAAATCAGGAATCAAAAATCCCAAATTGAGAGACCGCGGATGACGCTGATTTCGCTGATAGGAATCCAGCCTCCGCGGAGGTTTGTTCCTGATCTTCATTGAAGATCCAGTGCACCGAATCAACGCTTAGAGCCCGTCTTCAAATTCCATTTTGGCTACGAATGGCGAGCCAGTTACCCGCTTTTTGTTGGTCTGCATCGTCGAATCTTGAGGATTCGACTGCTTCGACCGCCTCAATCGGGCAACAGTTCGCTCATTCTCGCCTCGAAAAGCGAATTAGAAGACAAGCTCTTAGGTTTACACTGAATCAACAAGCCTACTGTCTCCCGAGCGAGTGAAACTTCTCGCTGATAATCTTCAAATCCTTCCACTTGCACTTGAAGCAACATCGTATCCTTATCTTCGTGATACGGAATAGCACGGCTGTTAATAAAGAAATTGCCATCTCTGTCGGAATAGGCCGTCTCTGGTTCCAACTCTCCGCCTCCCCTTTTTCCGGTGTTTTTTTCGGGGCGATAATTTTGTTTCGTCGATGATACCGGAATCGCGTCGGGAAATGGGGAATTTCTCTTGGTGGCGCTCGTTTATCACCCGGCCATTTGAGAAATGGCCATCCTGCGCTATTCTTAATCAATCGATCGGGAACTTGGCGGGATGGACCAAAGTAACGGGGGCGGGGCGCGTTTTCATGCGGTATCTCGACTGAAACATTTTTTCCTCGAGCCAATGAAGCTCCGTCTGCAATTGTTCGAGTTGGTTACTTAAAGCCTGAAACTGCGGAGATGAATCGACGCGCGAGACAGGGTGGACCAGGCGAGCGAGTTCATCTTTGAGTTCTGAAATGGAATAATCCAGGCGAGCGATGTCGAGTTTTTTATTATCGATTACCGCTGTGCTTTCTTCATTCGATTTTTCAAACTGTTCAGTAGTTTCCGTAAATCTCACATCTGCATTACATCGCAGTAACTCCACTTGGAGGTCGGCCAATTCTTCGAGCAACCGAGTTCGATATGCTTCAGCCCTAGTAACCAGTACCGTTTCGTCATTCAGCTCAGTTTGAAACTTGCTGAGACTCTCTCGAGTCGCATCAATTCTAGATTTTACAGTCTCAATACGCATTTCCAAATACTCGTAAATCTCATGATCGGCTTTGGTTACCTTATTGTTTGCACGCTCCTGAAACGCCTGAGCGACACTGTTTATGATTAATACAGCATCCTCTGTTGGAATCTCCACTGGGAATGAGATTCGCAGGGACCCTCCGGGGAACTGTTTGATCTGTAAATGCTCGCTTAGCCATCGCTTTTTCTTGGGGGGCATGAGCGCCAGAAATGATTCTCTCCTGTTGTCTGTTTCTTGATTCAGCTGGTTGAATATCTCGTCAAGTGCCCTGTCTAGAACATCGGGGTGAGTCACGTACGGCGTCATGATGTCAAACTTGTGGACGAAAGCCTCGCCTTGCTGAAATTGCAACGGATCATCGTTGCTCATTCGCTCGACCAGTAACTCTGCGTAGACATCCTCGTTGGGAACGGGACGCAAAAAGTACCAGAAAACGATCCCGCCGCTGACGATCGAAAGCAACAGCCCGGCAAAAAATACTTTCTTCATGGGTCGACCTCTTGTTGATCAGATCGCTTAGCTGGATTACGTCAATCTCGGCGGTTCATCTCTCCAAGGTATGCTTATTGGAGATGGTATCTGTCAGCACACTCAATCAAACACAAATGAACAACTGTATTCAAGAAGAAATTTCGTGTGAACATATTATTTAAGTGTTAGCTGCAAGGACTTGGGAATTTGCGATCGCTCATGTGGGCACCTCTTTGGGAAATAATGCGATTGCAGAAACGAACAAGAGAGTTCTGCATCAGGAATCCGTGGCGACAGAAATCTTCATTCGAAAGACTGAATTTCTAACCACCAATCTCGTGAATCACACGAATGAAAAACGGCCGCGGATCGATTCCCGCGATACGAGAGAGGGAGAAGAATTAGATTCTCGCGCAAAGGCACTAAGACAGAAACCAAATTCGGGTGGCGCTCAAACACAGATCATTGGCGCGTAACAATTGATGATCGCCACACAGCAACCGATCATTTCTCGTTGCCGTTCCCGTTGCCCGCTTTTGATTGTTCGTTGGTGGTGTTAGTGTAGGGGAGGTAGATCGGGTCCCGTTCGTAATTCCCTTTCCCTTTTTCCCAGTGGAACGTCTCTCCCTCGATCACCAGATCCTTGCGGGCGTTCAGATTGGTGGCCGGGTCGGCGAAGGAGTCGGGGGCGTATTGGCGGAGTTCGGCTTTCTTGTCCGCGTATTGCGGATCGTCGGCGAGGTTGTGCCATTCGTTCGGATCGCGCTGGACATCGTAGAGTTCTTCGCCGTCTTCGCCGTAACGAATGTAACGCCAGTTGCGATTGATGACGGCGTATTCTCCGGGGTTCATATGGGGGAGCAGGACGTGTCGATCTTCGGCAGACTGCGGATCGGCCAGGGTTTTCGCGAGTGATTCTCCTTCCAGTTTCTGAGCCGGCTGCGGCAGATGGCACATCTCGACGAAGGTCGGGTATATATCGATCAGGCTGACGGTGACATCGGTCTTTTCACCGACCGCGACGCCGGGACCGGCCCAGATGAAGGGGACGTTCGAGGTCCGTTCCCAAAGCGTATGCTTGCCCCAGTCCCCTTTTTCGCCGTGGTGATAGCCGTGATCGCTCCAGAGAACGACGATCGTGTTGTCGGCGTAGGGGCTCGCTTCGAGGGCATCGAGAACGCGGCCCATCATGGCGTCCGCGTAGCTCATACAGGCGAGATAGCCGTGGATCGCGTCGTCAACAGCATCCAGCTCGACCAGTTTTTCGTGATGAGCGCGACGGCGGTTTTCCTTGATCCGGCGGATTTTCGGCGGCAGGTCTTCGAGGTCGTCGTCCTTGATGGGAGGGAGTTCAATCTGTTCCGGGTCGTAGAGATCGAAGTATTTCTGCGGGCAGTAATTGGGGAAATGCGGGGCGTAGATCCCGACCGCCAGGAAGAACGGTTCCTCGTGTTTCTCCTGGAGCTTCTCGACCGCCCAGTTGATGCGTACGGTGTCGGCCATTTCCTCTTCGCGGTTGTCGGGGATGGCCCCCCATTCGAGGAATAACCCTCCGGTGATTTTCTTGCCGCGGTTGTAGATACTGTTGGGAAAGGGGTTCGGGAACGGAGTGTCGTCTCCCCACGAATCGAGCGGCCAGCCGTTTTCCCGTTGCCGCGGCGTGCGGAGAAAGAATTCGTTCCAGCCGCGCACGTCGATTGCTCCGGCGGGATGGTGAAACAGTTTGCCGGCTCCGAACGTCTGATAGCCGGCTTTGGAAAAGCTGACCTGCAGCGGTTCGATCTCCGGATGATGGACGAAGTAGTTGGCGTTGCGGTAGCAGCCGGTCGTCGAGGCGAGCTGTCCGCTGAAAATGGCCGCTCGGCTCGGAGCACAGAACACGCCCGCGGTATGCGCGTTGGTGAAATTGACTCCGCGTGAAGCGAGGCGGTCGAGGTTGGGGGTGATGGCACGCGGCGTGGCGCCGAGACTGCCGATCCAATCGTTCATATCATCGACAGCGAGAAAGAGGACGTTGGGACGATCTTCTTTCGCGGCGAGAGCGGGATTCAAGGCGAAAAGCGACAGCAAAACCGGCAGGAACTTCATGACGTTTCCTCGAGTGGTGGATTTGAAAGATCGAGGTCTATTCAGCAGGGCGAGCTGGAATCGTCCAGTCAAACCCGTCCAGGTCGGGGTTTCGGATCTGATCGAACTGCTTGCCGCTGGCAGGTTGCTTATTAAAGAAGATCAGGTCGGCGAAATCGAGGACGGTCTGCAGGTCGTCCATCTCGACGCCGTGACCGCGGGGCGAATGATCGTAGAGGCCGAGCCTGTTTTTGACACCCAGCCATTCGTAGACGGGAATCAGCGACTCATAGGCTTCGATATGCCCCTCACAGAAGGCGGGTTTTTCTTTTCCCATGATGGCCAGGTAAGCGCGGGGAGCGATGACGGCCCCCAGGAAATGCCGATCGACGGGGAGTCGATCCATTTTTCCGGCAAAGGTTTTGTAGGGTTCGCCGGCCCACTTCACATTTCCCGGCCCCCACATACTGTCATCGAAGAGATGGACCGCATGGGCGAGCGTGGTGATGGGAGCGGTTAAATCGACACGTTTGTTGATCGCTCCGACGATCGTGGCGACCCGACCGTAACGGGAACAGCCGGTGAGGATCACCTTGTCGAACTGGTGCTCTTCGGTCAGGTAGTAGACGATCTCGTTAATCCCCCAGACCCAACCCATCGATCGCGTCGCTTCAAGATCGGGATAGACGTTCCGGGCGAGCTTCTCATAGGGCGAGACTCTGACCCCGGCGTAGTCGTAGCCGCGTGCGGCGATTTCGAGAGCGTCCTCGTCTTTCGGATCATCGCGGGCGATCACATCGATCAGGATCGAGCGGGCTGCGCGGTCCCGGTGTAAATGGTAGATGATGGTGGTCGGTTGATCGAGATCGGGCCCCAGCAGGAGTCGGGCGGTGTACTTGATGACCTTGCCGTCTGCGAGCGGTTCTTCGGTTCGTTGTTCGATTTTGTATTTCCCGACCGGCGGAAACAGGGGGCCGAAAATGTAGTGTTGCAGCAGGTCCATCATTTCGGCCTGGCGCTCTTCCCAGTCCGCGACCGTTTTCACGCGTCGATCGGAGCCGAAGAACTGAAACGGATCCGGCAGTTTCTTCTGCGCGGGGAGTTCCTCGAGGGAGGGATAGCGATCGTCTGCGTTCGTCTCGCACGGCAGCACAAGCATGGACGCCAGGAGTATCTCAGCCATCACAATCATTGTTTTCACCATCAGGCCAATCCCTTCTGAATATCACCACTTGCAAAGCTAACGACGTATCACTTCTCGGGAAATTTCACGGACGAGACCTTCAATCCGCCGTAGCTCGCTTCGAGTGTGTGTCGCATTTGACGAAAGCCGATCTGACCTTTGCCGTAGGGAGAATCGTCATCGACCACGTCGAAGGAAACTTCGCCGTCGATTTCGAGGATGATGCGGTTCTTCAATTTGGCCAGACGCAGATGAAACGATTTGTCGGTCTTGCCGTCGATGGGAGACGCGCCGTTTGCCAACTTGTTTTTCTCGACTTCTTGGCCGTCTTTTTTGAGATGAGTCGCTCCGCGGGGAACTCCCTGTTCGTTAGTGGCGGAGTAGGAGGTGTGATAGCAGTCGATCTCGCCGCGGGTGTAGAATCCGAATCTCGCTCCCCGTTTGGGGAGACCGGGCTGGAAGATGCTGCCTCCGTCGTGGGCCTGGGCGGCGAAGAAGATGATCGCCGTTCCCTGCGGGGCTTCGTGCTGAAAGTCCCACTCCGCGACAAAGCTTTCGGGAAACGTGCGCGTGTTCCAGAGGACGGCATGGTAGTCGTCATTATTGAGATGCAGGCGTCCTTCTTTGACGGAGACGTCCGCCTTCCCTTCCAGAACCCAGTCGATCTCTTCGGAAGGCGGTTGCGTCAGCGTCTTGTCGTCCGCCAGTTGGTCTTCGTGAATGACGCGCAGCGGTTCCTCGAAGGAGGTTTCATACAACGTTTCGAGTTCCAGGTCTTTCAGAATGTCGTCGAGCGAGACCGATTTCCGCGGCTCGGATTGCTGGGCCTGTTTCTTCTTTTTCTTGGGCGGCTTCGGTTTGTGGTTCTCTACTTCAATCGCCGCCGTTTGTGTGGCTTGTGTGGGAGAACGATCGCTTGTTTGAGTCAACCGTATGAGTTCATCCTGCACCGGTTCTTCTAATTCCGCTGTCGCGTACACGATCAGTCGCGGACCTTTCGACGCACTCGTAAACAGATAAATCTTCCCGTCCTCGAAATAGAACTCCGCGCCGCGGATGCGGTTGTTGAGCGGCGGTTCGTCGGGGGGATCCATCAGGACATATCGTGTGCCGCCCGCACCGACCGGACTGAGTTCCCGATCGACTTCGACATACTTCAGATTCCCACCTCGCCAACTGGTGTGATCCTGATAGACGACGTAATTCTTTCCTTTCCAGCGAAACAGCGACGGTCCGTAACAGTCGTTCATTTCTCCTGCGATCGGTTCTACCAACGGCGTTTTCAACGGCACCCAGTTTTCGGCGTCTTTGGAGTGAGCCAGCCAGACACAACGAATCCCTCGGTCTTCAAGAAATCCCGAGTAAAGCATGATGTATTTGCTGCCGTACTTTTCGAGCGGGTATTCGTACATGCGGCTGTAAGTCGCGTTGCGGGTGCCGATGTTGCCAGCGGTGATGCTGACGCTGTGATAAGTGAAGTGGAGGCCGTCCTCGCTGGTCCACAATTCGGTTTGCGAGTTTTTCCTGTGTCCCCAGAGGAAGAACTTCTGGTGCTCTTCGACCCAGCGGACATCGGGTGCGGAGGGGCCTTCGACGACCGGATTCTGTTTGTATTCGATCCACGGTCCCTCGAGGCTGTCGGCGTAGGCGAGGCTGGTGGCGATATGCTTATGCGGCGCGTGATAGAGGTAATACTTGCCGAGCGGGTTTTTGATACGTCCCTCGGTTTTGACGATCGTGGGATGGATGAGGTCGTCGTTGGGGGAATATTTGAGGTCGTTCGGGTGGAGGACCACCCCCTGTAATTTGAACTCCGGCAACGGACCGTCTGCGTCCAGATCGGGGATCGCCCCCAAAAGAACGGACATTATTCCTATAGCCAGTAACGAGCTGCGTGCGTCCATGGTGTCATTCCGGAATTGTGTGTGTGGCGGAAGATCACTCGAATTGAACAGAGCATCTCCAGTTTATCACTCCGTCGAGCGCCTCCATTTTACGGCAGATCTGACTGAAATTATGAAATTTGCGGGATTCGTATCTCGATCGTGGGGAGACTCCCGAATTTCGAAAGCGGAATTCATCAGCGACACAAAAACGAATTTTCCGTGCTAATTAATCATTATTTTGATTTGAAGAAGAAATATCGCTGACTACAGTTTGAAACCCCTCATCGAGTTTCTCCTCTGAAACGTCCCCATCATTCACCATTCTGATCAGACGTGTTGCAGAACGTCATCAAATTTGATGCAAACGAATCTCTCTACAGCAAAGGAATGACCATGCTGCGTACTCTCTTATTCGTCACTATTGTGGCATTCCCCTCGTGGGTAGGGGCTCAGGAAACTCAATATTTTGGGATAAAAAAGAATGAGGATGGATCGGTTGATGCCAAAGCAGTCGCCACTCTCAAGACCAAATTCCAGGACGCCGGCAAGAAGAAGCCGAACATCCTCATCATCTGGGGGGACGATATCGGGACCTGGAACATCAGCCACAATAATCGCGGCATGATGGGTTACAAGACTCCCAATATCGATCGCATCGCACGCGAGGGGGTTTCTTTCACCGACTACTACGGACAACAAAGTTGTACTGCGGGACGTGCCGCGTTCCTTAACGGCAGCGTTCCCGTTCGGACGGGGATGACTAAAGTCGGGATGCCGCACGCACCGCAAGGCTGGCAGAAGACCGATGTCACATTTGCGACCGTCTTGAAAGCTCAAGGTTATTCCACCGCCCAGTTTGGTAAAAACCACCAGGGTGACCTCGACGAGCATCTCCCCACGATGCACGGCTTTGACGAATTCATGGGGAACTTGTACCACCTGAACGCTGAGGAAGAACCCGAAAACCGCGACTATCCTGCCGACATGAAGTTGGCGAATGGGAAAACTTTCCTTGAGCAATTTGGACCGCGCGGCGTGATCAAGGCAAAAGCACTTCCTGGAGGTAAGCAGCAGATCGAGGATACCGGTCCTCTGACCAAAAAACGGATGGAAACGATTGACGAGGAAACTCTCGCCGCTGCCAAAGACTTCATCAATCGCAAACACGAAGAAGGCGGCCCGTGGATGTGCTGGTGGAACGCGACTCGCATGCACTTTCGCACGCACGTCAAGGAAGAACACAAGGGACTGAGCGGTCCGAGCGGCAATGAGTACCACGATGGCATGATGGAACACGACATGCAGGTGGGTGAATTGCTAGATTTGGTCGACAAACTCGACATTGCTGATGACACCATTGTGCTGTACTCGACGGACAATGGTCCGCATTACAATACCTGGCCGGATGCGGGAACCACTCCTTTCCGCAACGAGAAAAATTCCAACTGGGAAGGCGCTTATCGGGTTCCCGCATTCGTTCGCTGGCCCGGCAAGTTTCCCGCGGGAGCCACCGTCAATGGCATCGTCTCACATGAGGATTGGCTGCCAACCTTTGCTGCCGCTGCTGGTGAGCCAAACATTGTAGAAAAGCTTAAGGAAGGTGTTGAACTCAACGGTCGCAAGTACCGCAACTACATCGACGGTCATAACATGATCGACTATCTGTCCAAAGCCGGGACTTATAAAACGATCCTCGAAGATCAGCAGGCATCACCTCGTAAGCAATTTATCTATGTGGCCGACTCGGGTGATATCTGCGCCATTCGCGTGGGCGACTGGAAGGCGGTCTATTTGGAGAACCGCGCTCACCAGCTTCAAGTCTGGCGTGAACCTTTCATTAAGCTCCGCATGCCGCTGCTGTTCAATCTCCGACGTGATCCATTCGAGAAATCGCAACACAATTCGAATACGTATCACGACTGGATGATCGACCGCGCTTACGTCCTCGGCCCCATGCAGGTCGTTGCGAGTCAGTTCCTCATGACGTTGAAGGATTACCCGCCCAGTCAGACACCGGGCGACTGGAGTCTTTCAACTCTCGAGGAGCAGATCAAACGCATGAATGTCGGAGGCAAGTAATTGGAGCTGTTGAGCATACTTCGTGCTCTCAACTGTTCTGAGGCGCCTCTTCGGAGGCGCCTTTTTTTCTTCTTCTACTCAAAGTCACGCTCATGACAAGAGTCTTTTTGATCCTCATATTATTCTTGCCATCAACATTGCAGGCAGAGGATCCATTGCCCTCTTGGAACGATGGACCGACGAAGGCGAGCATCATCGAGTTTGTGAACAGCGTTACGGACAAAGAATCTGAATACTTTGTGCCTGTTCCAGAACGCATTGCTGTCTTCGATAACGATGGCACTCTCTGGTCCGAACAGCCGGTCTATTTTCAACTCTTATTTGCGAACGACCGCGTTAAAGCGTTGGCTAAGGACCATCCCGAATGGAAAACCGAGCAGCCGTTTCAGGCGGTCCTGGAAAATGACATGAACGCGCTGGTCGCCTCCGGCAAAGAAGGACTGCTCAAAATCCTTGCGGTCACTCATGCCGGGATGACGACGGACGAGTTTGCCGAGACGGTTCGGGACTGGCTGAAAACAGCCCGACATCCGACGAAGAAGGTCCCCTACACCGATCTGGTGTATCAACCGATGCTGGAAGTTCTGCAATACCTGCGAGCCAACGGATTTAAAACATTTATCGTCTCGGGTGGAGGGATTGACTTTCTGCGCGTCTGGGCCGAGGACGTGTATGGTATCCCGCCGGAACAGGTGGTCGGTAGCAGCATCAAAGTGAAGTACGAAGAGCGAGATGGAAAGCCCGTTTTAGTCCGCTTACCGGAGATCAACTTCATCGACGACAAAGAGGGCAAACCGGTCGGCATTAATACACATATCGGCCGTGCTCCGATTGCTGCGTTCGGGAATTCGGACGGCGACTTTGCAATGCTGAAGTGGACGGATCGCAAATCGCACACCCTGAAAGTGCTCGTGCATCACACCGACGATAAACGCGAGTGGGCTTACGACCGAGGCTCGCATGTCGGCGGTCTCGACAAGGCCCTCGACTACGCTCGACAACACCACTGGACGGTGGTCGATATGAAAGCCGACTGGAAGCGAATCTCTCCGTCTGGCCCCGATTCCGATTAGGCATTCTGGGTGGGCTATTTGTGTTAAGTGAGATTTACGTCTCTCTGATTGCAGGAGAAGCCTTAATTCCTGGCACAACCGTCACTCTTTCACAGAAATCGTTCCAGCAATGCTCCGGAATAATCGATAACGATTCTTAGACGCCAGAACCAGGGGCAAAATATGAATCGTTACATTCTTCTTCTCGGTTTCCTCATCGTCGGGGGATCGACGATTTCTCTCCACGCACAGGAATGCACCTCCGCATCCTGTTGTGATGTAGATGCCTGTTTCGGCGCTGTCGATGGCGGCTGGTGTCAATCGACCATGCTGACCGGAGACTGGGGGGAAGTTCGGAACGATCTGGCGGAGAGTGGAATTACCGCGCAGCTCGATCTCGTCAATTTTCACTTCGGTGTCCTGCGGGGAGGAGAAGAGCAGGAATATCAGTACGCCGGTCACGGTGACTACGTCTTCAATATTGACGGTGGAAAAGCTCTGGGGCAAGACGGACTGTTTATCAAAGTTCGAGCCGAACATCGTTTCGGAACGGGCATCGCCGAGTCGGCGGGTGTTTTATTACCCCCGACCGTGAATGGGGATTTGCCGACACTGGCTTCCGAAAATCTCTACCTGACCAATGTGATGTTCACTCAGTTTCTCTCGCCCAAGTTCGCCGTCTTTTTCGGGAAGATCGACACACTCGACGGCGACGTTAACGCGTTTGCTCACGGTCGCGGCAAAACACAATTTTCCAATGTGGCATTCGTCGCCAATCCAATCGGGTTGCGTACCGTGCCCTATTCCTCCCTCGGGGCCGGATTTGTGATTCTGGATGATGAAGGGGCCGAGCCGATCTTTACCTTCACCGCCATCAATGCCAAAGATACCGTCCGCACCAGCGGATTTGATGAGCTGTTCGAAGAAGGGGTTGCCCTCGCGGCCGAATACCGCATCCCCACCAATTTTTTCAACAAGCCGGGACACCAACTGTTCGCCGGAACCTGGAGCAGCCGGAATTACGCCGCCCTCAACCAGGATCCGCGTATCATCCTGCCGCAGATTCCCATTAATCGCACGGATGGCTCGTGGTCGTTGTATTGGAACTTCGATCAATTCCTGCATGTTGACTCCTGCGACCCAACCAAGGGCTGGGGATTGTTTGGGCGAGCCGGAATTGCTGACAGCAAAGCAAACCCCATCAGCTACTTTTTGAGCCTCGGTGTGGGAGGGAACAGTCCGCTTGCCGGTCGCGCGAATGATCGCTTTGGAGCCGGCTGGTTCTATTCCGGCACGAGTGACGAAATCGCCCCCTTCCTCGAACTGGTTACCGGTCCGATTAGTAACAGCCAGGGTGTGGAGCTGTTCTACAACATCGAAGTCACGCCGTGGTTTCATATGACCCCCGACTTGCAGGTACTGGTGCCCGCTCGGGAAGATCTCGATCCCGCTCTGCTAGTCGGAGCTCGTGGCGTGATCACGCTTTAATCGTCTGGCAGTGCGATTCGTTATTCACGCCCGGCAATATTGACGAATCAGTCTCTACTTCTCGTCCTCTTCCAGCGGGCGGCTGCCGGTGAAGGCTCCCCACTGCTGGCGGAGTTCGTAGTCCGGGTCCGCTTCGTAGACGGCGGGAACGTAGTTGGGATTGAGTTTCGGCAGGCGGGCGCCGACTTCGTCGAAGTAACCCATCATCGCGTCGTGGAGTCGTTGGTGTTGTTGCGGATAACGATCGGCGATGTTGTGGACTTCGCCGTCATCTGTGGAAAGGTCGAATAGCAGCGGGATGTCGGGACGGTCGTAGAAGTGGAGAACCTTCCACGGGCCTGAGACGATCGCCGAATGCGGCATGCTGCTCCGGTAATGCGGATAATGGAAGTAGAGGTTTCGGTTCAGAAAGCTCTCAGATGGTTCTTTTCCCGCCATAAAGGGAGCGAGACTGACGCCGTCGATCTCCTTCAATGCATCGGGATCGCCGCCAGCCCAATCGACGAAGGTGGGCAGGAAGTCGTAGTTCACCACGTTCCCCTGAAAGACGGAGCCTCCTTTAATGTCCGGTCCTTTGACGATCATCGGGACGCGGATGCCGCCCTGCCAGACCCACCATTTGCGGGCGTGGTGAGGTTGCGTCAAGCCGGGGAGGAAATCGTGACGATAGCCGTTATCGGCAACCAGGACGACGTAGGTGTTGTCGGCGATGCCGAGCTCGTCGATGCGATCGAGAACCGCGCCGATGCGTCCGTCGAGATCTTCTCCCATGCCGAGCCAGATGGCGGGATCCTGTTTACGGTTGACGGTTTCGGGCGTTTTGTTGTTGGCTTTGTACCAGGCCTGGACGAGAGGATGTTGGACGTACTTTTCCCGCGTTTCGTTGAGACATTCGCGGCCTGCGTGCATCGCGTAATGTGAAATCTGGAGATAAAAAGGATTCCCTGCTTTGACTTGTTGGTCTATAAATCCCAGTGCTTTCTCGGTGACGCTGAACATCAACTTGGGGTCTTGCATGTCTTTGGGAAGACGCCTGGGAGTCGGCTCTCCTTTCTCCAACCTCGCCGTCAACGTGTTGCCGGGATTGTTGTTGGTGTCTCCGTCGTGCAGGACGTACCCTTCATCTCCCGGATTGCCGCGCATGTGCCATTTTCCGATGTGGGCGCTGACGTAGCCGAGCGGCTTGAGG
The DNA here is from genome assembly GCA_014762625.1 of Planctomycetaceae bacterium. Lineage (GTDB taxonomy): Bacteria > Planctomycetota > Planctomycetia > Planctomycetales > Planctomycetaceae > JABURQ01. Next base: position 37,300 of record JABURQ010000191.1, read on the forward strand.
GCTTCAGGGATGGTAACCGCGTCCGGATCGATGGTCATGTCCGAGACGCAATCGACGACCGGGAACTCCGGGTTTTGTCTCTCATTGTAGTATTCCTGCCCCCGGGAATTCAGATAGACGGTGAAGCCGTTCCGCGGCGAGGATTGTCCCGTCTGGAGACAGACCCGTGACGGAGAACATTGCGGCGAGGCGTAGGCGTTGCGGAATTTCATCCCTTCGCGAGCCAGTCGTTCGACGTTCGGCATCTGGAGGACCGGCATGCGGGAATTGGGCATCGAATCGTCCATCGAGACCGGCGTTCCGTTCCAGGCCCAGTCGTCGATGAACAGCATCACGATATTCGGTTTGTTCTCGGCTCCCCAGATGGTTTGAGAGGAGAGAGCGATCAGGATCAGAAGTGCGAGGCGATGTTTCATTTGCGGTTTTTCTTTTTGTCGTAATCTTCGGGCAGTTCCGCGTTCCAGGCGTTCAAACGCTTCGTGAGACGGGCGACGAGGTCGGGATGCTTCTCGGCGACGTTACGACTTTCGCTCGGGTCGGTGGCGAGGTTGTAAAGTTCGACCTGTTGCCGATTGCCGCGACCGGAGAGATGTAGTTTCCAGTCTCCCTCTCGCATCGCGGGCGATCCGTTGGGAGCACTCGGTTTCCAGAAGAGCGGTTTGTTTCGCTCGCGATTCGCGCCGAGCCAGATATCGGAGATATCCTCCCCGTCGAGTAGTTCGGGGCGTGTGTCGATGCCGGCGAGAGTGCAGAGGGTCGGCATCCAGTCGATGAAGGAGCAGACGTTTTGCGAATCGACGCGTCCTGCGGGGATGTGTCCGGGCCAGCGGATAATGAACGGTACGCGGGTGCCTCCTTCGTATTGCGTGTGCTTGCCGCCGCGATAGATTCCGGCCGAGCCGAGCATGTTCTTGGAAAATTCGCGGACCCCTTTGCTTTTCAGAATGATCGGGGCGGGTCCGTGATCGCTGGAAAAGACGACGATGGTGTTGTCGCGTAAGCCGAGTTCGTCGAGTACCTTCATCACGCGGCCGACGTTCTGATCGATCTGGTACACATCGCCCAGATACCGTCGCATACAGGCGTCGAGATCGCCGCCGATCTGGGTGCATTCCTCGAATTTGTGCTGCATGGTGTCGGGAAAGTCGGCTCGTTCGACGGTGACAGCGTTGAATTTGTCGGCGAGCGCCGGGGGTGGGTTGACGGGAAAATGCGTCGCGTGGCCCCAGACGTTGACGTAGAACGGTCCGTCTTTGTGTTCCCGGATGAAGTCGATGGCGGCGGCGTAGAGGTCGTCGTCCCGACCGGCGTTTTTGTCCCGACTTTTTCCGATCACTTCCACGGTGTCGATGCCGTAGGTGCCGTTGTCGTCGTCGGGGCCCATGTGCCACTTGCCGAAGTGGCCGGTGTGGTAGCCTCGCTGTTTCAGGAGTTCGGTGATGGTGGTGCGGTCGCCGAATCCGTAGTCGGCGGCGTATTTCGCAAACCGGGGCGGAAAGAGGCCCGTCATCAGTCCGGTGCGACTCGGATTGCAGGTGACGCCGGTCACGTAGAACCGGGTGAAGCGGGTTCCTTCGGCGGCAAGTTGATCGAGAGCCGGAGTTTGGGCGTAAGGATGACCGTAGCAAGCGAGATCGCCAAACCCGAGGTCATCCGCGAACATGAAGACGATGTTCGGCGGTTGCGGTTCGTCGGCGTGAGACGATGCGGCCCCGAAGAGCAGAGTCAGCACGAGCAGCAGAGATTTCAGTTTCATGAGCGCGTCTCAGAAGTTGAGTTGTCGAACATCGTGAGGATCGGTCTCCTCTCTGTCTTACTCCAAAAGACCGTCCGGTTTTACGCCTCAATTGAAACTTTTCGTGTTTGAGAGGCGTTCGGTGCGTGGTTTTGAAGCCTCAAACCGATTGCTGGGAAACAGTTTCTCGGGCGGGGAAAATTTGAAAAACGCTCGTAAAATGCGGCCGATTCGGGGAGTGTAAGGGTATGTCTGAGCGGAACCCCGAAATCTACGAAGAATTCCTCGGCCAGTTTACGGCCCAGGAATCGGCGCTGCGCGCGTACGTTCGTCGTCTGGTGCCGACGCGTCAGGACGTGGCGGACGTGATGCAGGGGGTGGCGCTCGTGCTCTGGAAAAAGTACGACGAACTGGATCATCCGGATAATTTCCGGAAGTGGGCGTTCGGCGTCGCGCGGTACGAAGCGTTGGCGTGGTTACGGGATCAGGCCCGCGATCGACGCGTGCTGGCGGGGGACCTGATTGAGCAGATCGCGCGAGAGGCGAGTGCGCGGGAAGCTCTACTGGAGGCCCAACGGGAAGCGCTCGAAGGCTGTCTCGAAAAAATCCCCACCGGTCAGAGGGCTCTCGTGCTTCAGGCGTACTCTCCCGAGGCGCAAATTCAGGAGATCGCGCAGCAGAGCGGACGAACGGTAGGCGGCTTTTACCAGTGGCTGCATCGTATCCGACTCCGATTGATGGACTGTACCGAACGGGCGGTCCGCGTGGAGGGGCTCTCGTGAATCCAACCTCTCCCTCCCATCAACTGTTCGCCGACTACGTCGCGGGGACGATCTCCGCTGACGACCTGCAACGTCTCGAAGTCGCTCTGACGGAGAGCGAAGCACTGCGGCAGGAATTCATTGGCTATCTGAATATCGATGCGGCGCTGGCTGATGTGGCGGCGTTGTCGCCGGCAGAACTGGCCGAACTGGAGGCGATCGAAGCGACATGTGACCTGTCGCCAGTTCCCGTGAGCTCGTGGAGAGGGCAGATTGTGGCGCTCCTGGGAGCGATCGCCGCGCTGCTGCTGGTTTCCGTCACCCTCCATCAATCCGACTCGGAGTCGCAGCCGGTCGCTCAACTTGTGGAGACGATCGACGCCCGATTGATGACCTCCGGGAACGAGGTCTGGAGACGCGATGATTTAACGGCGGGAGCGTATCGACTAAACCGCGGCTTTCTGCATTTACGATTTCGCGGCGGTGTGATGGTTTACGTGGAAGCCCCCGCGCGATTTGACGCGGTCAGCGACAGTCGCCTGATTTTGCACAGCGGTCGGCTCTCGGCGTCGGTTCCTCCTGAGGGGATCGGTTTTACGGTCGAGACGCCGGAAGCGGAAGTGGTCGATTTCGGGACCGAGTTTTCGGTCGATGTGGGAGAAGACGCGAGTGAAGTGCATGTGTTCGACGGCTTGGTCCGGGTCTCGCCTCGGGGGGACCGCACGAATCAGCCGACTTCCATCGACCTCCGGACGCAGCAGGCGGTCCGAATCGAGAAATCACAATCGAAGCCGCTCGATATCGAGGTGGCCCACGAGCGTTTTGTCCGCGACTTCCAGGAACCTCCCGTCCCTTATCCTTCCCTCGTTTTGAAGCAGAACCCGTTGGCTTATTACCGGATGCCGATCCGGGAGCATGGTTTGATCTGCTTCCATTCCGATAGTTATCACGGCGACGTGCTGACTGAAGAGATGGACCGGGCGCGTCCCCCTCACGCCAAAGGGTTGATCGGCGGAGCGTTACGCGTACAGGCGGAATCGATCGGTCGCGGAGGATACGTCGAAGTCGGGCCATCGTTCATGATGGGGCAGCTTTCGGTGGTGGCGTTCGTGTACGCCGAGGGGAGCGGATCGACGCGAACCATGCTGACAAATCTGTCGGGCAACGAGGGCAATTATCGACTGGCTCTCGACGAGAACGGCATTCTGAACGCGACCGTCTGGACCGCGGACGGCGATATGGTCTCTTGCCGGGGGACGCAATCGCTGGCACTGAAAACCTGGCAACAGGTCATTCTTACCGCGGACGGTGAAGAGTTGCGATTGTTTCTGGACGGGCAAGAAATCGCGTCGACCGATTGTCCGTTATTGAAAATCGTCGAGCAGCCGCCGATCTGGTTCGGCACGTCGCCGAGTGGTGAGGAACTGTGGGACGGTCGCCTGGATGAAGTGGCGTTGTTCGATCGTTCTCTGTCCGCGGAAGAGATCCGAAAACTCTATCGACGGGCGTTTCCGAAGTAGCGGAGTGAGCAGGGATGGTGCTTTCCGAGAATCGGAGAAAAAGAATGATGTTGGGTGGCGGTGCGCGGCTTGCCCGCCAGTGTTTGAAAAGAGAGCCACGGATAAAGCGGAAGAATACGGAGACCCACGGATTGGAAAATCCATCATCCGACGTCAATAGGCGAGGACAGGAGTCAGGATTGGATGACACTGGCGACTTGTTCGCCAGTGTTTGAGACGGGCCCCAACGAATGGAATTCCGATGACGTCGATCAAAGCGGATTGACGCAGATTTTGTAGGGTCCGTTGTGCGGACCATTCTGTTTGGCGCAAAGTCCATGAGATGCGGAGAAACGCAAAGAGATGATGGACACGGAAGAAAACGGAGAGCCACGGATTGGGAAAGAAGACTCACGCAGCGGCGCGGCGACGCAGCGAAAAGGATCGACATTTGACGCTCTGCGTAGGCCGAAGTGAAGGAAACGCTTCTTCTCGCGCCCTTGGCCTTACTCCGAGCTAATCGCTCAATGGCCTGCGGTTACGCAAGTCGGCATGAGCGATGTTGAATGTTTCGCAGGGAGAATTATGAAACAAACCATGAGTGGCAATCGGGGGCGTGAGCATAAGAGGCCAGGCACCGTTCCAAAATCAGGAATCAAAAATCCCAAATTGAAAAACCGCAGATGACGCTGATTTCGCTGATAGCAGCCAATTCCTCCCCGAAGGATTGCGCCTCACCTTCGGCACTCCCGTTGGAACGGTAGGGGGGATGTCAGAAAGTAGATCGATGCGGTAGTCTTGCTGGTATGGGTTGGGGGCCGTACTTTCGCTGGTGTGGAGATCTGAGAAATCGTTCTACCGATTGTCCTGCGAATTCTCGGGAATGTGATAGATCAGAATCGATCTTCCCGCCCGATCGACCGGCGTCTCGTCTTGAAAGATCGATACGCCTGCATCGAAGATGGATTGGATTCGTCCTTCAGGTTTGAAGGTGTAGTAATCGATTCCATTAAGGTGCGAGACGCTGATCGCGTACCAGCCGGGAGGAATCTGGTAACCGTCGGGGCGCGTTAAAGGATTGGAGATCTCTTCCGGAATCGCGGAAAATTCGACGCCCGCGATTTCCGGGTGAAGAATGCCGAAGTAGGCCAGATGCAGCGTCTTCACCTGCGGATGACGCTCGCGCCACGCCTTCAGATCGTAAAGATCCTGGCCCCAGTCATAATTGGCATCGGAGAACCACCAGTAATCGGGCTGGATCGCGCGTCCCGCCAGGTTCACATAACTCAAACTGTGGGAGACCGAACCGATTCCGCTCGCCATCACACTCACCAGCAGCGCGACGATGCCCCATCGCTTCTTACCTGTCTCGGCGGTCGCCAACACCCCTACCCGGCTGATTGCCACAAACAGAAACGGCAGTACCGGCGTCAGATAGCGGTAATAGTTCAACCGCGTCTGAGAGGAGATGAACACAAACAGAAACAGGGCCGGAAGAATAACGGCGATCGTGTGACGGGCAGACGATTCATTCTCATCGGGAGACCTCCACGGCAGCACTGCGACCACCGCCAGCAACCAGAGACCGAGCGGTTCCTTGAGCAAGATTGCCGCCAGATGAAAGTACCACCATCCCTGCTCGTTCCGTTGGCCGGCGAAATAGAGAATTCGTCCCGATTCAAAATCTTCACGCTGACTGTCGAAACCGTGGACGAACGGTTTCGGAAGCGGAACGGGAACTTCTCCCAGCCAATGGTCCTCAAACCGGTTACCGAGCAATCGATACTCGGCAGTCGAGATGCCGTTCAGAAGCCGAGATTCGAACTGATACTCGCCGAGTGGTTGGCCGGTATTTTCGAACGCATAGCCGAGATTCAAAACGACAAATCCGAAGAACACCGCCACTGCTCCCTGAAGCAACTCCCGTCCCCAACGGGTTTCCGCATTGGTATTGAATAACCGGTCCACCACCCAGACTGTCACCCAGATTGCCGGCAGACAGAGCCAGGTTAACTTCGTCAACAGGCAGATGCCGAACATTACTCCGCAGATCGCCGCGCGCCCCCATTCCGGCGATCGCAGCCACCGCCAGAAATGGTAACCGGCCCAGATTCCCATTGCAGCCGACGCCACATCGGCAGTGATCAGTGCCCCGTTTCCCAGAATCGTCGGGGAAAACGACCAGAGTGTCAGCGCCACCAGTCCGGCCGACGGACCGTACAGACGACGCCCCCAAAGGTAGCATCCCCACGCTCCCAGCAAACTAAAGGGGAGACAAGCCCATCGCGAAGCGGTCGTCAATTCGCGCATCCGTTTGGCGTTCGCGGCCATGAAATTCTCTGCGACATCGAATTCCTTCCGTACAGGTAAATCACCAAGCGAACTCCAGTCCGATTCCGGATCCAGAAAGAACAACGGAATCGCCGCCACGGTTTTCACCAACGGCGGATTGACGGCATACAAATCGGTTCGTCCCGATTGCCAGGTGTACCAGCCGGCTGTCAGATGCAGCGGTTCATCAAATGTCGGTGCCATCCGCCAGCCGGACCACGCCAGCAGCGCGGTATGGAGCGCGAGCAGCCAAAAAACCAGAAATCGATGTCGTGCCATAACTCTATTCACCGCAACAAAATTGAACTAAACATAACATTGCATATGTTGGAATGTATGCTATTTTGGCAAAATATTCTTGAACAAATATTTTTTATAATTACACTCCATGAATGTCTACTAAATGTATTAACTAAGGCGGAATTGATGAAAACGCTCATCATATCAATCTCCTCTCTTTTTGTGCTGGGCTCCGTTCTTCTTTCGGCGGCATTTTTCACCACACACACACACACACACACAAGGCCAAGCACTCTCAATTCTTACGGACTCAGAAGGCAGATTCTGAATTGGGCGAAATCTATGAGGGACAACGGCTCACTCATCAGGTCACATTCTCGAATATCAGCGGGACTGACCTCGAAGATATTCGGCTCACCACCTCCTGTGGCTGCACCCACGTGAATCCCGATCGGTTGTCATTGGCGGCGGGAGAGTCACAGGCCGTGGAACTGGAAATACACACCGAGGGCTTTCTTCAGCGTTCGCCGCGTTTTTCGGAAACCTTTCAGGTCGCTTTAAGAGCCAGTTTACTCGACGACGACAATGAGACACAGCAGGAGACCTTTACGCTCGGCGGAACCGTCAAACGCTGGGCGATTCCCACACCCGCATCGTTAGAATTCGAAGGCATGAATCCGATCGTTCAGGGGGACGTCGGTCGCAGGGAACTGACACTTCAACTCGATGACGGGATTGAACTCAGCTCGCTCTCGGTCGATCATCCCGAGGGGGGAAAGGTAGACATACGAAGAGAAGCCCAACTTACGAAGTTGGTATATTCACACCGGGCGACCGAGCAGACCGGAGACTTCAAAGGCCTCATTCGTTTATCGGCCACCAGAAATGGTAACAAACTCCCACCAGTTCGGATACCCGTTAGAGGGACCGTCGTTCCTCCCTACGAACTGATACCCCGGCAGGTGGCGATTCCTCCCCAGCCGGTCGGACAAGTTCTCACGCGAACCGTCAAATTGAGATCCCTGCGGAACATCGGATTCGATTTAGAAACGGCAGATATTGGTGATGAGCGAGTGACCGTTGAAATCCTCGATTCCGATAAGCAATCCACAGTGCGCGAGTTGAAACTATCCATCACCGTTTCCGAGGCAGGGGACCATCTATATAAACCTGTGCTCAGAATCCTTCCGCATGAAGGTGAAAGAGCTCCTGTCGAATTAACAATCCCTATTCGAGCTTATGGGATCGATCGTAACATTGCTCAGCAAACACCGCAGAGGATTACACCGTGAACAATAAACGTTCGTGTATTATACAGTTATCAATCTTCTTGACCTTAATTGGTGCCTTAGGGAATTCGATTTCCGCTCAGGACAATTTCCAGGTCGGCGATCCCTTGCCGCAGATCGTCCGGGACGACTGGGACGAGCGTCGGCAGCAATGTCAGACTGTCCACTGGAAACTGAACGCTCGCGAGATGTTCACGCCGGGAAGCCTGAATCTCCCCATCCCAGATCATACAGAAAAGTACGGTCCATTGCCCAAGGAAAATTCATTTCGCGAGCGCGGCTTCGAACTTTGGATCGATTTTGACGGATTGAAAGTCCGGTCGGAAAGCGATGGTGAAAATTTCATCTTTCGCGAAGAGAAAGGAAAGCATGAATTGCGTTCGTATCGTGAAGCGGCGCTTTTTGACGGAGAGAAATTTCAGAAGTACGAACCGGACCAACAGGTTAAGATTCTGAATAAATCGAAAGGAAGTACGGGCTTTAATGTGGTCTTCGAAGCGATACATCTACCGCTTTTCTGGTCGCGTGGCAAACTGTTCGGTCCCGGAGCCCCTCTCCATCCCGATAAACTCGATCGGAATCCCGATTTCGAGAGCTTTCGTATTCAACATTACGACCCGGTAAATCGACTGCTTACTGTGCGTGCTCCAGAAGCCCGGCAGACGTTTATTGACTACGAATTCGATCTCAATAAACAGTCTGCCATTACGCGCATGACGATGTATTCGGGGGACCGTCTTACGCGGGAAACAGTGGTGGAGTGGCATCAGGAGGGCGAACTCTGGCTTCCGACGCGATGGACGATGTCAACTTACCGGGGACTGAATAGTGAATTGGAAATCTCTTCCGAATGCACAGTGGAGATTCAGGAGTGCGGCGTCGATCTGTCGGATGTCGAATTTCATATGGAGCCGGAGCCTGGGGAACCCTACTACAACGAGGAAGAGCGAACTTCTTACGTCAAAGGGAAGGCCGGCGAGTCGGACGTTCCCCGCGAACTTGCGAAAATACAATCGGGCGTCGAGGCACGACAGCGACTATGGATCGTCAGTGCCGCGGTTCTGGCCGGTGGACTTCTCGTGGGAGCCTGGTGGATGCGACGGAAGGGGTTGGCCTGAGTAATCCTGTCTCATGAAAATTATTAAAATATACAAGAGTTGAATTGATATCGGAAAGTACGACTGTCAAAAAATACTTTTAAAAGGAGCTAAACGATGAAATCTAGAAAACTTGCCTTCACAGGGTCTTTAATTGTTATGGGGTGGCTCTGTCTCTTCACTCCCAGGGGAGAGGCACTTGTTGAATGTGTGGGAGGCTGCTACAGCTTTTGGACAGGGCATAAGACCAGCACGAACATCTGCGCGATGTTCGATCCCTACAATTGCGTGGATTATTCTGGATATAGATTTGACACTGATGAGGGCGGTACGTGTCAGATAGTTGGTGCTGGCGAAATGAATCCTAACTTTACATATTATCATTGTGATGAAATGACCTGTGTTCCAGAATGCGATAATTGCGGTGCAGGAAACACTTGCCTTCACTATGGATATGTTAACCAAGGGTGTACCGATAAAGGAGACTTTCCTCGTTATGAATGTTCAGGAGCTCCGTGAGTATAAGGTACGAGGCGTTATGTTTAATATTGTTAAAAAACATAATCATAGTCCCCTTCGTTGTGGCTATAGCGCGATTACGGGCTTTACGATCATCGAACTAATGGTCTCACTTGCGATTATCACTTTGCTGATCGCCCTGCTGTTGCCCGCCGTACAGTCGGCTCGCGAATCGGCTCGGGCTGCCTCCTGTCGCAATAACCTGCATCAGATCGGACTCGCCGCACAGAACTTCGAATCGGCCCACGGGCATTATCCTTCCAACGGCTGGGGGTTCCTTTGGATCGGTGATCCCGATCGCGGTCTGGGTCCGAAGCAGCCGGGCGGCTGGATTTATCAGAGTCTCCCGTATCTGGACGAGAAGACGCTGTTCGAACTCGGGTCCGGCCTGGAAGGGGCCGCGAAGACATCGGCTTTACAGAAAATGGCGCAAATTCCGCTCGCCGTGATGACCTGTCCCAGTCGTCCGGGACCGCAAAGCGGACCCTCGAATCCCGATCTGATCTTTGCCAATTATTCGCAACCGCAGGTGGTTGCGAAGACCGATTACGCCGTCAACGAAGGGGACTACATTTCCGACACGGACGGCGGTCCCCCCTCCTATAAGGCCGCTGAAAATCCTGCCTACGCATGGACCGATGTCCGCGATGTGACGGGAGTCTCGTTTTTGCGCAGCCGGATTCGGGTGGCCGACATCCCGGACGGGACGTCCCAGACAATTTACGCGGGCGAGAAATATGTGAGCGTGGAAGGATATGAAAACAACAACGATGCGGGCCACGATCAATCGATGTTGAGCGGCGTCGATCTGGACCTGAATCGCTGGACGATTGATACGCCGCTTCCCCACGGAAAAATCAAGGCGGAACGCCGCTTCGGCAGCGCGCATCCCGGCGGATGTCACTTCGTCTTCTGCGATGGCTCGGTCCGACAAATCTCCTATCTCATCGACAAAGCGACCTACCGGTCGATGGGCAATCGCCGTGACGGTAACTCCAATCCGCTGCCTTGAGAAACCATCGACTGATGGTGAGGCTCAAGGACGAAGCAGTCGTCTTTATTGAAGAGTGGGTGAAAAGTTTCACGCAACTGCATGGTGACGCAGAAATTACGATTAGATCGCTACTTGTCCTTCAGATGCTTGCGGAAGAAGGTATCCGCGGTGTCGATGGCTTCGTCGAACCAGCGTTGTTTCCCGAGGAATGGGTGTGGGGCGTCGTCGATGACCGTTAAGCCGGTCGGGATGGTGAGGTTCTGCATCTGTTGTCGGAACAGGTCGGCGTGGGTGCTGGGATCGTCGTTTTCGCCGGTGATGAACCAGCAGGGAGGGTCGGATTTGTCGAGATGATACAGAGGAGAGGCGAGTTGGAAGGTCTCGGGTTTCTCGTCCAGTGATCCGCCGAGGAACTGACGCCAGATGGTGCCCCGATCTTCGGCGGCGGAAATTCTTCGCGTCCGGTCGGAGAGGAAATCGGTCTGGGCACCCATCGGGACCGCCGCCTGGATGGCGCTGCTGAAGTCGGCGTTTCCGCCCGCGCCTTCAAGTTCTTTCACGCCGGACGATGTCGCGAGCAGGGCGGTCAAGTGACCTCCCGCGGAGAGGCCGATTGCTCCGATCCGGTCGGTGTCGATACCGTATTCATCGGCATGGGCTCGCAGGAACCGGACTGCCGCTTTGCAGTCCTCTATCGCGGCGGGGAAAGGCGCCTCTCCGCTCAATCGATAGGAGATGGTCGCCGCCACGTAGCCGCGCGCGGCGAGAGCCTGGGCGATTTTGCCGTGGCTGGTGCGGTTTCCGTTGGCCCAGCCGCCGCCGTGGATACAGACGACAGCGGGTAACGCTCCCCAGTTCCCCTGCGGACGATAGAGGTCCATTTCCAGCGTGCGGTCGCCGTAACGGGCGTAGGTGACATCGAGTTTCTGATGAAGCTGGTCGAGGGTTTCGCGGGGGATTTCAGTGCGGCCGTCCGGACGCGGTGTGGAAACGATCCCCGGCGGTCGAGCGTCGAGTTGCATTTCCTCCTGAAAGAGAATCGCCATGCCGCGCAGCTTGCGGAGGATGTCGCGGTTCCGGACGAGTTCGGTTTCTCCCGGATCGTTTTCCAGATCGTACAGTTCGAGACTCGGATTCAGGTAGAGCTTCCAGTTTTTCCAGCGGACGGCCGCGAGGGCACCCTGGCTGCCGTGATAGAAGAAGGCGTCGTTATATTCGTGGCGGTTGATCAGGGGCGCCCATTCGCCGGGCGGTTCCCAGCGTCGGCGGAGCGGCACCGCGGCGTTGAGCGACATCTTCTTTCCGGGCGGGGGGACGGACTCGGTTTCTCCCGTGAGGAGCGGGCTGATATCGCGTCCGTCGATGACCAACTCTGGCGGGACTTCAATGCCGGCGAAGGTGGCGAGCGTCGGGTACCAGTCCATCGCGCGAACCACCGCCGACGATTCCGCGCCCGATTGCAATCCGAGTCCCGGTCCCCAGGCGATCGCCGGAACGCGGATGCCTCCTTCGTAGGTGGAGAGTTTTCGTCCCTGGATTTTCTGTTCGGGTGTGCGTCCCGGTCCGCGTCCGTTATCGGAGGCGTAGATGACGATCGTATTGTTGTCGAGTTTTAATTCTTTCAATTTGTCGAACAGCCGACCGACGTGGTGGTCGAGTTCCTGAATCGCGTCGCCGTACTCGCCCCAGTTGGAACTGCCGCGGAATGGTTCGCTGACGCCGAGAGGATTGTGGAGCATGGTGTGCGGCAGGTAGACGAAGAAAGGTTGTTCGCGGTGCTGCTCGATGAATTGGATCGCTTCATCGGTGTAGAGTCGTGTCAATTCGGCGGGATCGGCGGGGCGTTTGACGACGTTGTCGTTCCGCATCAGCGGGACGCCTCCTTGGTCCTCGAAGTAGACCACTTCGACCGGGTCGAGATTGTGGAGGAGGCCGAAATAGTGGTCGAAACCCTGGTTTTTGGGCAGAAACGGTTCGTGGAAACCGAGATGCCATTTCCCGATACAGGCGGTGGCGTAGCCGTTCTGTTGAAAGAGTTCGCCGAGCGTCAGTTCGTCGGGGTGGAGACCGGTTGGTGAATCGGCGCGATGGACCCAGATATGGTTACCGACACGACGGGGATAACAGCCGGTCAACAGGCCCGCTCGCGAGGGACTGCAAATGGGCGCGGCGGCGTAGTAATCGGTGAAACGCGTTCCCTGTTGGGCCATGGCGTCGATGTGCGGGGTGTTGACTTCGGTCGCGCCGTAACAGCCGAGGTCGTAGTAGCCCTGATCGTCGACGAAGATGAAGACGACATTGGGGGGCGTCTTCTCCTCTGCCTGTAACCACGCGCCGCGAATCATCACCAGAGCGATCAGAAGGTAGAGGACGTTCGAGACGGAAGGTTTGCGGCGCATGGAAGAGAGTTCCTGAGTGTGTGAGAGAGTCAGTCGTGACCGACCGTCAGGCGATCAACGGTGCGATCACTTTGCCGCCGAACTGGCTCAACTGTTTGAAGCGTCCGGCGTGATAGTAGGTCAGTTTGTTGTCGTCGAGTCCGAGCAGTCTCAGCAGAGTGACGTGGAAGTCTCGGACGTGATGGACTTCTTCGACTGCCGTCATGCCGGTTTCATCGGTGGCGCCGATGGTGTGTCCCGCGTTACAGCCGCCCCCCGCCATCCAGATCGTCATCGCGTTCGGGTTATGGTCGCGACCGTAGGCGGTCCCGCCGCGAATACCGTTATCGGGAGTGCGTCCGAATTCGCCGCACCAGACCAGGAGGGTATTGTCGAGAAGGCCGCGTTGCTTGAGGTCGGTAATAAGGGCGGCGATCGGTCGATCCACGCTGCGGACGAGATTGCCGTGCGCCCGTTCGATGTAATCGTGGCTGTCCCAGGTTCCTTTGTAGAGTTGGACGAAGCGGACTCCTTTCTCGACCATTTTGCGGGCGAGGAGACATTTGCGACCGAAGCCGTCGGTGGCGTCGTTGCCGATGCCGTACATCTCCAGCGTTTGCCGGCTTTCGCCGGAGAGATCGATGGCGTCGGGGACTTCGGTTTGCATGCGGTAGGCGAGTTCGTAGTTTTCGAGTCGGGCGGTCAGTTCGTCGTGTTGGGGGTGTTGTTCGGCGTGTCGCTGGTTCATGGTGGCGAGCAGATCCAGATTGCGGCGTTGCCGTTTCGGAGTGACGCCGCTGGGAGGCTGGAGATCGAGGATGGGTGAGCCGGTCGGTCGCAGCGGGGTTCCCTGGTAAAACGCGGGGAGGTAGCCGTTGCTCCAGTTGGCGGCTCCGCCCTGGGGATAGGAGACTTCGGGGAGGACGATGAATCCGGGGAGGTCCTGATTCATGGAACCGAGGCCGTAGGTGACCCAGGCGCCGACTCCCGGATCGCCCCCGAAGCGATTGCCGCAGTTCATCTGGTACATGGCGGTGGGGTGATTGACGCTATCGACCTGACAGCCGCGGAAAAAGCAAAGCTCGTCGGCCACTTCGGCGAGATGCGTCCAGTTATCGGCCATATCGGCCCCGCTTTCGCCGTGCTGACTGAATTGGAAGGGACTCTGGACGTAATAGCGTTTGCCGCTTTCCATCGCCGACTTCTGCTCTCCCGCGCGCACAAATTCCTGGAGATGCAGATCGCGGAGGGCCGGTTTGGGATCGAAGGTGTCGATGTGCGACGGTCCCCCTTCCATCATCAGGAAGATGCAGTTGGTCGCTTTCGCGGGGAAATGACCGTCGCGCGGCGCCAGCGGCGCTTTCGCCTGTTGCTCTTCCGCGAGTAGCGAAGTCAAGGCGATGCTACCGAGCGAAGCGCCCATGCCGTACAGGAATTGTCTGCGATCGTTCATCGGAAATTCTCCACATCACGAGGTGGGACGGGACGAGGGTTTCTTCGATCCCGTTCACCGTGCGATCACTACTTAATACACATAAATAAATTCGTTCGAGTTGAGGATCACCAGGCAGAGATCCGACAAGGCACGCGTGTGGCGGTTGACGTCGTCAGGCTGGAGATCGGGGACAAAGTCATCGTTCGGGTAGAGCCGTTCCACAAACTGGAACTGCTCGCCGGTGTTTTCTTCGACCGCTTCCCGGACCACTTCGAGGGGGGGCGTCGGTCGATCTGGAGCGGTGTCGGGGATCAGGCGTTCGATTTCTCGCCAGTGTGCCAGGCATTCCTCCAGTTCCGCCTCGGACGGTTTTCGCGACAGGCATAACTCGAAGCAGCGACTGACGGCCGCCCGGTCGCTCTCGGTTTCCCGGAGTGCCCGGTCCGCGAGGGTCAGCGCGCGGGTATGGGTGTTGAGGCCGTTGAAGAGGGTGAAAACTTGCGGCGTGACGGTTGAGGTTTCGCGTCTTTCGCAGGAGAAGTCGGGGGAGGGGGTGTTGAAAACTTCCAGCGAAGGGGGAATCAAACCTCGCAGTCGCAACACATAGAGCGAACGGCGGTGTCGCTGTTCGGGGAGAGGGTTCGGAGTCCACGCCGCGGCGAAGGTGCCCATCACCATGCGGGGTTGGAGGGCGACTTCCTGATTGATTTCGGGCCGACACGGAATGCCTCCCAGAGTGGGGTTCAGTTCTCCCGTGACGGAGAGCATCGTATCGCGGAGTTCTTCGGCGCTCAGGCGACGCGGCTGGAAGACGGCGTAGCTGGTCCCTTCGGGATCCCGCTCGTCGAGCGATTTCGGATCGGGATGTTGCGTCGATCGGCAATAGGCGTCGGAGTTCATGATGTGGCGATGCAGGGCTTTGATCGACCACCCTTCTTCGACAAACGTGGAGGCCAGCCAGTCGTGTAACTGAGGATGCGTCGGGCGTTTCCCCGTCGAGCCGAAGTTGTTCGGGTTGCCGGCGAGAGCCTGGTTGAAATGCCAGAGCCAGATTCGATTCACGATCGTACGTGTCGTCAACGGGTTTTCGGGATCGGCGACCCAGGCGGCGAAAGCGGCCCGTCGTCCTTCGATGGTTTGCGGGATGTCGGTTGATACCTGTTGGTCGATGACGCTGAGTGTGTCGGGGGGGACCGGTTGGCTGGGCGAGAAGGGATCGCCGCCGGTCAGGATGGCGGTTTCTTCCAGTTCCCCGGCTTGCAGAGGTTTCTCGGGGACACGGACGGGGGACATGACGCTTTTGACGGAGGGGGTTCGTCCATCGTAAACCGCCAGGGCGTACGGCTGATACCGGTCGAACTCCCAGCCGAGTCGCTGGAGTCCTTTGCGGGCGACGCGTTCGAGGCCGAACTGTTCGGGAGTGAAATCGACCAGCTTGGGCGGGTATTCATCTTCCCGGAATCCCGCGTTTCGCATCTGGTTGCGGGCGGCGTTGAAGATGCCGCTCTGCATTCCGTTGGCCATCAGTTTGGCGACGGCTTTGTTCCACCGATCCGGGGAGAGATTCTGTCTTTCGTACCAAGCCTCGGCGTTCGTCAGCAGAATGCTATCGAGTTGCGCGAGGATTTTCTGATATTCGTGGCGTCGTTGGCGGAGATAGGCCTGTTCCTCGAATCCTGAGGTATTCTCCTCGGGAAGGAATTCGGCTTTTCGTTCCGCCAGTTGTGTGGTCGAGAAGACCGCCTGTATCGAATAGTAATCCCTGGTGGGGACGGGATCGAATTTGTGGTCGTGGCAGCGTGCGCATTGCAGCGAGTGGGCGAGAAAGGTTTCGCCGACGCTATTCGTGACGTCGTCCAGAAATCGTTGCCGGGCGACTTTGGCGACTTCCATGCCGGTCAGTTCCCACGGTCCCATCCGCAGAAATCCAGTGGCGATGATCTTTTCCGGATCATCGGGATCGATTTCATCGCCGGCGATTTGCTCGCGGACGAAGGCGTCGTACGGTTTGTCGTCGTTGAAGGCGCGAACTACATAATCACGATAACGCCAGGCGTTCCCGCGCTCGAAGTCGTTTGCGAATCCGGAGGAATCGGCGTAGCGAGTGACGTCGAGCCAGTGTTGCGCCATCCGTTCGCCGTAGTGAGGTGAATCGAGCAGACGATCAACGACCGCCGCGAACGCTTCCGCGTCCGGTCTCGGATCCTTCAGAAAGGCGTTCACTTCCGCGGGCGTCGGCGGTAAGCCGGTCAGGTCAAACGTGGCTCGACGAAGGAGAGTCCGGCGGTCGGCGCGAGGAGCGAGTTCCAGGCCATCGGGAAGCGCCTGTTCGATCAGGACATCGATCGGATTTCTCTCTCCCTCGACTTCCACTTTCTCGACCGGTTGATAGGCCCAGAGCCCGGCGGGATCGTATTTACGGTTCGTCCATTCGTCGTCCAGACCGCCCGAGGTTTTCACGGGAATGCCGTCTTCGA
The DNA here is from genome assembly GCA_014762625.1 of Planctomycetaceae bacterium. GTDB lineage: Bacteria > Planctomycetota > Planctomycetia > Planctomycetales > Planctomycetaceae > JABURQ01. The sequence goes on from JABURQ010000191.1 coordinate 54,055, forward strand.
CCGACCACGCTTTTTCATATTCGGTTTTGATTTCCTGTTGTCGTTCTTCGTTCGGCCAGACGGCTCCCGAAGAGATCCAGTCGTGGAGCCATTGGAGTTGTTTCTCGTTGAGTTGTTCCGCTTCTTTGGGAGGCATGGCCGACCAGAAATCACTTTCGCGCGTCGCGGCCAGATACAGCGGGCTATTTTCCGGTTGGCCGACGACAATGGCCGGCTCTTCGCTATCGCCTCCGCGGAGGAGTCCCTTCGCGGAACGAACATCGAGCGAACCCTCGATCATGTCGGGGTCGTTGCCGTGACAGCCGAGGCATTTTTCACGGAGCAGGGGAGCCACCCGGCGGACGAACAGGATTTCGGAGTCTTTGGTGCCGAGTTCCTGCGCATAACTGGCTGTACTACCTGCGAAGAAAACGATGATAGCCGCCAGGCAATTGAGGACCGGGAAATCGAGCTTCATGGTGGTTCTGCTGTGCGGAAGTTCCAGAATTCGTGTGTGAGTTGGCCAATCTCTATTTTAGGTGATTGAGGCCGCAAAGTCGAAAAGAACCGACGAGTTTGCTTAGATCCTTCAGCAGGAGCGTTGAGACAGATCAGTGTTTGGTGATGCATTGGTCTGAGAGTCTCAAAAACCGCCGAATTCTTGACATTCAGAGGACCGACCGGCAAGGTGGTGTTCTCTGCAAAACTTTTGATTGAGTTCAATATAATGAAACGTCCTCCCTTACTGATGGCCCTGTTCCTGTCTGCGGTCGTCTGTCTGACGGAAGTGGATCGCTCACTTCAGGCGCAATCTTTTCATCATTCAACAAGGGCCCGGCAAGTGGAATCCCGACTGAAATCGATTTACGAGCGGAGAGAGTTTCGCCCTCGGAACATTCGCATCGAATGGTTCCAGGAGAGTGGCGGTTATGCCCTCTGGGAACGGGACGATCGAACCGACGAGAGAACGCCCAACGGTTTCGATCTCAACACCGGAGAGCCGACCGAGATCGATCCCACTGATGCGTTGCGATTCGAATATGGAGAACGACTCTCGCCGGGGAAGACGCATGTTTTCGAGGAGCGCGACGGCGAATACTTCGTCCGCGAGTTGGCAACTGATCAACGCACGCGACTCACACCCGCTGAAACCGAAGGGGACATCTATTATAGCGATGCGGTCTGGAGCCCCGACGGGACGCAAGTCGCCTTCATCGAACACGATCGGTCGGATGTACGGTTACGACCGGTGCTGGTGCCGAGCGATCCCTCTTATCCCGGTGTCGAGAAACATCGCTTCGCTCGTGTCGGAGAAACGATTGAAAAGTTGCGTGTCGGAGTGGCGAGCCTCGACGGCGATCAGACACGCTGGCTGCCGCTCGATCCTCCCGAAGAAGGATTCTACATCGGTCAACTCGCCTGGGTTCCGAAATCCAATGACGTGCTGGTCGAAAAACTGAGCCGCTTTCGCGACACGCGCGAGTTCTGGATCTACCCGGCAGAAGGAGATCCCCAGCGACTCTATACGGAAACCAACAAGGCCTGGGCGATTGCCAGTCAGGGAACAAATCTCGGTCTGAACTGGCTGGATGAGGGACGGAAGTTTCTCGTCGTGAGTGAGAAGGATGGCTGGAGGCATGCGTTTCTGTATTCGCTCGAAGGTGAAGAACTTGCCGTGTTGACGCCCGGAGAATACGACATCATCGAGCGCTCCGTCATCGACGAAGAAGGAGGCTGGTATTACTTCTACGCGTCGCCGGAAAACGGGACACAGAAGTACCTGTATCGCGTCCCTCTCGACGGTTCGGGGACGTTGGAACGCATCACTCCCGCCGACCAGCCGGGAACCCACGATTACGAATTCTCACCCGATGCGAAGTGGGCCGTGCATACCTACTCGCAGATTAACATGCCGCCTGTCGTTGAGATCGTCAGCATTCCTGAACACACACGCTTACGCATTCTGGAGGACAATGCCGAAATCCAGGCCCGCATGGACGAACTGAACGATCGTCCGGTGGAGTTTCTCCAGCTCGAAATTGAAGAAGGCGTCTCTTTGGACGCCTACATGGTCAAGCCGAGAGACTTCGACGCGACGAAAAAATATCCGGTTCTGATTTATGTGTACGGCGAACCGCATCTGCAGACGGTGTTGGACCGGTGGGGAGCGGGGCAGATCGATTTTCATCGCGTCATCGCCGACCAGGGCTATCTCGTCGTCTCAATCGACAATCGGGGGACTCCCTGTCCGAAAGGAGCCGACTGGCGACGATCCATCTTCGGTAGCCTGGGGCCGCTTTCGACCGAGGATCAAGCCGCCGCTTTACAGGAACTTGGCCGGACTCACGCTTACGTCGATCTGTCGCGTGTGGCGATCTGGGGATGGAGCGGCGGGGGATCGAATACTCTGAACGCCATGTTCCGCAAACCCGATCTGTATCAGGTGGGGATTGCGGTGGTGCCGAAACCGCAACCGCATTTGTATAACGCCTGGTTTCAGGAAATCTATATGCGGACCCGCGAGGTGAATGCTGAAGGTTACGAACGATCGGCTCCGATCAATTTCGCGGAAGGATTGAAAGGTGATCTGCTGATTGTGACCGGTTCCGGCGAAACCAACACGCACATCCAGATTATCGAAGGGCTCGTCGACAAACTGATCGAACTGGGCAAGACGTTCGATTACATGGTTTATCCGAACCGCGATCACGGTTTGAGTGAAGGAGCCGGGACGCTGGTGCATGTGAGGATGTTGATTGTGCGCTACCTGATCGATCATCTTCCTGCGGGACCGCGGTAGGTTTTAAGAGTTGCTCGATTGGGGCTCTGGACTCAACCGAGATGACAATCTCAGTTCCCACCAGTTGAGGAAGAAAATTCTCTTCGAATTACAGCTTCAATAAATGAAGTATGACTCACGATTCCGCTGCCGCTGATTTCATCAGAATCTCTCATTTTCTTGTTCAACCTTTGAACAGGTCTTGGTAGTGTGACACAAATTGACCGGATGTGCGATGTTTTTGATTTCGTCTGGCACGATGTTAAACTTCTCCAGAAAGGTTCGATATGCGCTCGATCTCCAAAATGCTGGCCCTGTTGGCAGTTGTCTGTTCATTCTGGCTATCCACCAAACAAGGAGAGGCCGAAACGCGATTTACCGTTGTTGACAGCTCCTCATCGAGTTGGGTTGCGCGAGGCTACCACGATTATACCGTTTCCCCAGATAACGGTTGGACGTTCACTCCTTCCCGGAACTTCGATAATGGTGTTGGGTTTTATATTTCCGGACCGGCGCTCGCCGGTACGACAGTGACTTACTGGCGACTGAATTTCGCCGCTCCCTTCAATGCGTTGTTAGTTCCAGGTGAGTACGCCGACTTTCAGAGATTTCCCTTCCAGGACAACGATCGGCCGGGATTGGAGTTTGCCAGCACCGGACGACTCGACAACCAAGCTGCGGGTACATTTGAAATTCTGGAGGCGACTTACGGACCCAGCGGTGAGGTGCTGACTTTTGCAGCCGATTTCATTCACTATGGCGAAACTCTTGTGGAGAGATACGCCATCGTGGAAGTTCGATATAATTACGACGAAACGCCTCCTCCGGTCGAGGTTGAGATTGATGTTGAACCGGGCAAAGGAGGCCCCAAACCAAGTCGTATCAATCTCCGCTCGAAGAAGACGCTTCCGGTAGCCATACTCAGTACCACCGATTTTGATGCGACGGAAGTCGTTGCAGAAACGGTTCTGTTGGGGGATCCGGTCCTTTTGGAGGCTGGAAGCGGGATCGCGGTTCCGTCTGTTGGCGGTTCGGTGGAGGATGTGAACGGGGATGGAATGGACGACCTGCTTGTGCTTTTTCAAATCTCTGAGATCTCCGGATTTGGAGCGGTTGCTCCTGGTAGCGTAGAAGTCCTGTTGATCGGAGAGACGACCAGCGGTACCCCGATTTATGGATTTGATAACGTGCGTGTCACGCCGAAGAAGAAGAAAAAATGAACTGATTGACTGTTCGAGCATGGACTCGAAAAGTCTCATGCGATCTCTAAGCAACAAAGGGCAACCCGGAGGGACATCACCGGGTTGACCGCCTTTTTTCGAACCTGCGCCGAGTCAC
>JABURQ010000042.1 GCA_014762625.1 Planctomycetaceae bacterium
CAATACGCCGTGACGATCGGGAATCCCCCCGATCTGGACGCGGGCTTCGTTGCGGATGAGGGCGACGCCGTTGACGACCGATTCTTCCTCGTCGGAGGCGGGCGTGATCAGCGTCCCTTCTTCATCGGAAAACGACGGACGAACGCGCAACGGGACGCGGAATTTTTTCGCGAACTCGATCGAGCGGGAATGCATCACTCCCGCGCCGACGCTTGCCAGTTCCAGCATCTCGTCGTAAGAAATGTGATTGAGCTTGCGCGCTTCGGGGACGAGCCGGGGATCGGTCGAAAAGACCCCTTCGACGTCGGTGTAGATCTCGCAGACATCCGCGTGCAGAACGGCCGCCAAAGCGGTGGCCGTGGTATCGGAACCCCCGCGTCCCAGCGTGGTGATGTTGAGATCGTCATCGACTCCCTGAAACCCGCACACGACAACAATCGACCCGTTATCGAGGTGGCGTTTCATCCGCTCGGTGGCGATGGTCTCGATGCGGGCCTTGGTATGCGAGGAGTCGGTCAGGACGCCCACCTGTCCGCCGGTCAGACTGACAGCCTGTTCCCCCAGAGCATGAACGGCCATCGCCATCAGCGAGACCGATTCCTGTTCCCCCGTTGAGAGCAGCATGTCCATTTCGCGCGGATGAGGGTGATCGGTGATTTCCGCCGCCAGACCGACCAGTTCATCGGTCTTTTTCCCCCGAGCGCTGACCACCATGACCACCTGATTTCCGGCTTGTTTGGCGGCGACTGCTCGTTGAGCGGCGCGTCGGATTTTGGTGGCATCGGCGACAGAAGTGCCTCCGAATTTCTGGACAATTATGGCCACAGCGGAACCTTCATGTGTCAGAGGGTGGGCGTGAAAAATGGGGAACCTCTTAGTGTACCGTCCCCGAGAATTGTCTCAAGTCCCACACATCGAGGAGTTTAGGCCGGTCACTCCAAAAAAACAGCGACAGCCGGATAATCCGACTGTCGCCTGGAAGAGAAATGATCTTTGTCTGCCAAGATGAAGATCATTCACTTTGTTAACAATGTTAATGTGGTGTCGAAGCAGTTTCCAGCCTCGACATACCGACTTACGCCGCTTGACGTTGCGGCATTTGAAGAATTGTCGGTTCTTCGACCGCTTGAGTCGCATCGAGGAACGCTTCGAAGACCTGCATGTCGAGAGCCGACGCGGAGTCGCTTTCCGGGTGGAATTGCGTCCCCAGACAGAACCAGTCACGTTCGATCGATTCGTACGCTTCGATCACGCCGTCCGGACAGGTCGCCGAGACCCGAAACATCGGAGCCACCTGATCGACGGCCATATGGTGTTGCGAGTTCACACGAATTTCACCGGGACCGTAAATCGCATCCATCCGGGTTTCCGGTACGATCTCCAGAACGTGGCGCGTGTTGGGCTCCTGCGGATCGAAGTGAGGCAGGGGCTTGGGCTGTTCTTCCGGCAAGTGCTGGATGAGCGACCCGCCCATGATGACGTTCAACGTCTGCATGCCCGAGCCGATCGCCAGAATCGGCATCTTCATCTCGGCCACCATTTTACAAAGACGGCGATCGAAATCTTCTCGCCGCAAAGGCATCGGACGCACGGACGGATGTTTTTCGAGTCCCATCCGCGTCGGGTCAAGATCGAGTGAGCATCCCGCCAGCACAATGCCGTCCAGTTGACTGAGTACCTGTTTGAGGTCATCGTCGTCGTTATAGGGAGGGATGAGAATCGGCAGTCCGCCGGCTTTGGTGACCGAATCGTAATATCCGGTGTTGAACCAACTGAGAGCGTGGGTTTCCTGTCGGGCACCTCGAAAGTCTCCGCTGATTCCGATCACTGGCTTGTTCATAGGGAAATCCTTTCCTGATTTCACGCAATCCTTTTGCGTTTTGTGGGGTGAACTGGATCCGACCAATTCGGCTCCGTTCTGTTTTGTGACGAGCTACTCTTGAAGATCGTAAGAGCGATGAGCGGACGGGGAAAGGAATTCGGCAATACGTGTCGAGAGAAAAAACCGTACGTCGAGCGTGACGGCCTTCCATGAACCCGCAAAGATGAACATCCTGTTCCTGTGCTCCAGATCATTCCCTTGATCCGTCGTTCGGTGTCAGCGATGATCGCGAAAGGTCGGAAGGCAACAAGCTTTCCAAATCCGTTTCATGATTTCGCTGAGGTGGAGTTTTCAAACACCGAGCGTGAAAGTAACCCTATAGTGGCGGATCCCATCTGTAAAGCTTTTTGACGATTTAGTAGATATTCGATCTTGCATTGTCGATGAACCCCAAGATCTAGTGGTCAACTCCAATTCCTCTCCCAGTAAGCACTCATCTCATGAATTCCTGGTCGTTTCCAAGCCAATCTCCGACAGACACGAGGAGACTGGGAGAACTGATTGGAACGAACGCCCAACCGGGAACCGTCATTTCGCTTGTTGGAAATCTGGGCGCCGGCAAGACGCAGCTCTCCGCCGCCATTGCGGCGGGCCTTGGGATCGATCCCGCCGAAGTCTCCAGCCCGACATTCATGCTGATCCAGGAATACGAAGGGCGCCTGCCGCTCTTCCACTTTGATACGTACCGCCTGAAAGACATACACGAGTTCGAGGATCTCGGCGTCGAGGAATACTTTTACGGCGACGGAGTTTGTCTGGTGGAATGGGGAGATCGCTTTCCGGAATTACTCCCACCGGATCTGTTGCGCATTGCCATCGACATTTGCGGAGAGACAGAACGACAGTTCGAGCTGACTTCGAGCGGCCCCTTCAGCGATCAGCTACTCGACACCTTACGCGCAGAGAACTGATCCCCGTTCCACAGCCGACATCAATAATTGCCGGGCACTTCTCCTCCCTGACGCGTGGCCAGCCCTCGATAGACTCCTTCGTCGATATTCTCCGAAATGAAACGAACGCGGCCATCACCAAACACAAACTGAGCCCCTCCTTCGTGATAGCTGCTGAAGTCTTCCAGGTGTCCCGAGGGATCATTGGGGGGATGATCGGTTCCTCCCAGAATTCGTGCAAACGCTTCCTCGCCTTCGGGAATCACTCCGACCCAGGTCGATAAATGCGCGGGCTCTCCTGCCGGCACGTCGAATCGAGACGCTCGTTCGCCGACCAGAAATGTGTTGCTGGTTCCATCGGTGAGATCTCTCATCGCGATCGCCGAGTTATGACTAAACACCCCATTTCCCCAGCAGTTGTTTCCATAGCCGACATCCTCGCAATCGTGAAGCTCAGTTGTGCCGAACACTCCGGGATAATTGGCGGTAGGAAGATCGGCTTGTACGATCGTGGAGGGCGATCCCTCTTCCCCAATGTTCCAACGTTCGGGACCGGTGTCGGAGGGGCAGCGAAATCCCGTAATCGTCGTGGTATAGAGAATTGCATTGGCATTTGGACCGGGTTCCTGGCTGATGAATGAACTGAAATCGAGTTGGTTGTACAACGGTGACTGATCCATAAACGGCAAAATCATCAATTGCCAACTCGCGCCGGATATTCCTTCCACGTCCGCCCTGTTCGGCGACATCTGGGTATCGACGCCGATCCACCCGGAGGGAAACGAACCGTGAGTGTCATGGTAGTTATGCAGTGCCAGCCCGATTTGTTTGAGATTGTTTTTGCAGGAAGAACGGCGAGCCGCTTCCCGAGCCTGTTGAACGGCCGGTAACAACAACGCCACCAGAACCGCGATAATCGCGATCACGACCAGCAGTTCGATGAGAGTAAATCCGCGCACGCGGCGAGGAGTAGAAGTCAACATGTCTGAAATTCCTGTTTTCGAATGACTTGAACAAGGATTGCAAAACGAGAAGTACCAGGACCGGTGACGATCTGTACGCAACTCGCGCCTGAATGTCAGAGAGCAATCCCGCCGGGAGGGCCGCGCAGATGAAAACAGGTAGGAGCGTCCAGAGAAAACAATGTTTGCGGAGAGACTTCCAAACATTCCAGAAGCTCTCCACTCGATTCGATCGACACGGGAACGTAGGTCGTTCCCGTTAGTGCGAGAATCTGACAGGAGGGGCAATCCTCAGAATCGTGAGGCGTCGGTGAGGAATGATTTTCCTCGGAACTCGTTGGGGGAGCCGCGTGATGATGCGCGTGAGAATGTCCGTGACCGTGATGGCCGTGCAAATGAGCATGTTGGGCGACCGGAGAATGACAGTCATCGCCAACACAATCTCCCGGATGCACGTGGACGTGCCAACCCGTCGCCAAGCCGAGTGTCATCGGCCAGACTGCCAGTAGCAGCAAAGCAGTGAGATGGTGTCGTTGTTGAATCATAAAAACCAATTCCTGAGGCTTAAGACATTATTGTAACTCAATTGCAATAACTCAAGCTATGGGAATTAAGAATTGATGAAACTCTCTCCCTACAAGCAACCTGCGGTCCCGAAATTTTGCCGCGGAGAAAACATTTTCATCAATCATGGTTGATGTGTTAAGCTACAGATCAGTCTAAACATCCCAAAACACCAAATTCATAATGACACGAGCCCCCTTTTCAGCCCCCGATCAATTGAGTCGACGGTCCTTTTTAACGGTTGGAGCGACGGCATTTGGAGCGCTGACGCTTCCTCAACTTTTAGCGGCGGAGTCAGCTACCGGAACGCGCAAATCGCTGATCTTCGTACATCTCGATGGCGGTCCTCCGCAAATGGATACCATCGATCCCAAGCCGGAAGCTCCCGCCGAATTACGAGGTGAGTTCGTCCCGATTGCAACACGTTTTCCCGGTATTCAGTTTTGTGAGTTAATGCCCCAGTTGGCTCAACACGCGGATCGGTTTTCTTTCATTCGCTCTCTCGTCGGATCCGCGGGACGACACGACGGCTTTCAGTGTCAGTCCGGATTCCATTACAAGGATCTGGAATCGATGGGAGGCCGACCGGCTCTCGGTTCGGTGATGGCTCGACTGGAGGGGTCTCCCAAGGATACCGCCCCCACCTTCATCGACCTGATGCAGGGACGACCGCTCGTCCGCAACAGCGCACGTCCCGGATTTCTCGGCCCGGCGTACGCCCCCTTCCGTCCGGACATTTCGCAGATGTTCCAGCGGGAGCTGGAGTCAGGGATGAAAAACGAACTGGCCCGTCTCGGCGAGGAACACAGCACCTCGCTCTCTCTGAACGGATCGCTCACCGTCAACCGACTCACCTCCCGGACCGACCTCTTACGCGGACTCGATTCGATCGAACGCTCAGTCGACAGCAGCGGTATGATGGACGCCATGGACCAGTTCACCCAGCAAGCGGTCGGGATTCTCACCTCGGGACAACTTGCCGCCGCACTCGATTTGGACCAGGAAGATCCGCAGGTCATCGAACGATACACTCCCCAAGTCTCCGTCAGTCACGATCGCTTTTATACAGCGGAAGGTCCGAAATCGACCCTGAAATTTTTACTCGCCCGACGACTGATTGAAGCCGGCGTGCGCGTGGTCAGTCTGTCGATCTCCGATTTCGACACGCATTCCTCGAATTTTCCCCGTATGAGAAATCTCTTGCCGCTGGTCGATCACGGTTTGACCACTCTCGTCAACGATCTCACCGAGCGAGGCCTGATTGACGATGTGACGATTATCGCCTGGGGAGAGTTTGGCCGCACTCCCCGCATTAACGACAAGGGAGGTCGCGATCATTGGCCACGAGTCGGCCCCGCGATCATCGCGGGAGGCGGACTAACCATGGGACAGGTGATCGGCGCCACCGACCGAACGGCTTCCGCCGTCACCGAACGTCCCGTCACTTACAAGGATGTTTTTGCGACGCTCTATCAGTCGCTGGGAATCGACGCCCTCCAGACCACGATTCTCGACCCTCGCGGGAGACCACAATATCTCCTGGATGCTGGAGAACCAATTCGGGAACTGGTTTGATTTCCGTCCGGGGCGCGGCCATGATCACAGAAGTCTGCCATCGTCTTTTGTTTTGAATGCTCGTTTTGCCGGAAGGCCATCCCGATGAAAGCCGTCTACCTGGATGATACGGGACTCTCCGTTCGCGACGATCTCGAGCAGCCGACGCTCCAGTCCGATGAAGTCCTGGTCAAAGTCCTCAAGGCCGGTATCTGCGAGACCGATTTGCAATTGGTCAAAGGTTATATGCAGTTCCAGGGCGTTCTCGGCCATGAGTTCGTGGGAATCGCCAAAACGGGGAAGTATGTCGGCCAGCGCGTCGTGGGAGAAATCAACTGCCACTGCCGACAATGTGCTTACTGCCGGAATGGACTCGGGAATCACTGTCCGAATCGGACAGTTCTGGGCATCCTCAATCACGACGGAGCGTTTGCGGAATATGTAGCGGTCCCTCAAGTGAACCTGCATCGGATCCCGGATTCTCTCTGCGACGATTACGCCACATTCGTCGAACCGGTCGCCGCCGCCTTCCGACTCCAGGAACAACTCCCCCTCGACGGCGATGAAACCATCATCGTGTTGGGAGACGGTCGGTTGGGTAACCTCTGTGCCCAGGTTTTGAAACTTGCGGGCTGCGAGCATCTCCTCGTTGTGGGAAAACATCCCGAAAAGTTAGCGATTCTCAGAGAAATGGGCCTGCAGACCGTAGTTCTGAACCAACTGGAAAAGAGCAAACGCGCCGATATTGTTGTCGATTGCACCGGCTCTCCGACCGGCCTGCCGCTCGCCTTGGAACTGGTCAAGCCCTGTGGAACAGTCGTGATGAAAACCACAGTGGCCGGCGAGCATCATTTGTCGATGGCTCCCGTCGTGATCGATGAAGTGACTCTGATTGGATCGCGGTGCGGCCCTTTCGAGCCGGCGATTGATGCATTAGCAGGGGGCCGGATCATTGTCGAACCGTTGATCAACGCCACCTATCCCCTCGACGACGCCCCTTTAGCCATGGTGAAAGCCGAGTCGCCGGGGGCCTTCAAAATTTTGCTCGAACCGTAGAGCCTATTCCCCGTCAATCGACAGCGACTTCAATTTCGTTTTCGAGTGGAGTATTTCCAACCGCTTTGCGAACGGCCTGATAGACTTTCGCTCGTTGGAATTCATTCCTCACCACGCCGCGCAGAACCAGCGATTCCTCTTCCACCTCCACGTCCAGATTTCGTCCGTGAAACGACGCCGATTGTGCGAGGGCCGCGCGAGCCACCTCGACCCAGTAATTCCAATCAGGTTGTCGGCGTAAAGGAATCATGACAGCCATTCTCACTCGAAAGAAGCAGAGAGATTCGCGAATGAATCTCTATTGAAAAGGAGGGGGACGTTCTCTCATCATCGACCTGTTTAACATGCCTCCTCACGAGATCCCGACGAAGATCCTCAATCTCCACCAATCGGGAACGTGACTCTGTCAGAATCGCGCCAGACGGAATTTCTCGTCCTCTCTCGATCTCACCTTTCCTGAGATTTCCTCAACGTCTGATTGTGAAACGGCTTAAGAGTTGATTGCCGCCGGTCAAAAAACCGGACTGGACACGTTTCCCCAGATCTTTAGAATTCCCGCCGATACGGGCATGACGCCCGAAATCTCCCTCAGAGTGAGCCTGTCCCGCAATTTACGGCTCCCCTGATTCAGAGAAGGACCCGGAAGATGGATTCGAATCAACGTTTCACGTTGTTGGGTGCCTGCATGGCCGCAGGAATACTCGCCGGCTGCGCAGCGCCCTACCCCTACCAACCTTATCAGCCTCAACCATATCCCGGCGGCATGTATGGACAGCCCGGCTACATGGCGCCCGGCTCCACCTTGCCCCAGGGCGGAGTAGAGCTGAACGCTCCCACCCCGATTAACCCCGGCACGAACGGCGGGGGAGATGCGCCGATGTGGAACCCCGACGACACGGGGAACTCTTCCGGAGGAAACAGCTCCGGTGGAAACAGCGGAGACAACAGCGTGCCGTTCTATGACGAGCCGGGCAGCGGCGACCTGGGAGCTCCACCCAGTACTCAAAAACCAGATATGTTTAACGAAGAAAAGAGTGCTTACGGCAGTGATGATACTCCGTTTGGACAGAATGAAACAACCACCGACAACGACTCCAAAAACATCGCATTTGAAGAACAGGACGACAGAAAAACCGCCGCACAGCCTGCCCTTCTTCAGCTCGGAGCCGAATCCGCTCCGGCGATGACAGTTGGTGAGGACGAGACTGTGGAAGCGCCGGCCCCCATCTCACTCGCCAACGCCGAGTTTGAGGAACCGATCGCGCGCTCCGAAGAACCGACTGGCCTCAGCCTTCCCTACGATCCCAACGAAATCCCCAATCCCTTCGGACACGATGGCGAAGGTTTTCGTTTTCTGCGCGGGCTGGTCTCCTACGATGATAAACTTGAGGCCTGGTCGATTATTTACGACGACAAACCGAGTCGGGACGATGAATATGGCGGCGTGTTAACGTTGGCCGATCATCCCGGTTTGACGGTCCTCAACGATAACGACGTGGTTTACATAGAAGGAAAAATTTCGGATACCCTCACCGATGCCTTCGGAAAACCGCGATACGTTGTCGAGCATCTCAATAAGCTCAAACCCAAATCAGCTCAATAATCAGGTTCCCTCCAGACGACTCTCCCCTCAAACTCGGGAGACCGGTTCGCTCGCGTAAACGCTTCGCGGATGCTAACTTGGATTTATGTGGAACAAGCTTCTCTTCATTCTCGCCTGCGTCGTGCTCCCCGTCTTCTGGGGGTGGTTGGTTCACGCTGCGTTTCGCTTGATCGAACAGAAACGTTTCGGGCAAGACGATAACGACTCCATCTTCCCCGATTTTCAAATCTGACGGTCAGGCTATGGAATTCACGACGGTTGAACTAATGGTGATCATCGCGGCGGGTGGAGGCATCGGATGGATCGCCGGTTTGTTCGGTGTCGGAGGCGGTTTCATGCTCGTCCCCGTCATGAATATCTTGTTAGGGATTCCTGTCGAATATGCGGTCGGGGCCTCCGCATGTCAGGTACTGGGCCCTGCGACGACCGCATTACTGGCCCGACGGATCCGCTGGAACTCACTCCACTTTCCGCTCACACTGGCGGGGGGATTGTTTCTGGGAGTGACCGCCGGCACATTGACATTCAAGATGCTGGAGACGCTGGGAACGACGAAACTTTTGGGAACCGAAGTCGAACCGGCCCAAATCATCGTGTTGTCGGTCTATTTGCTCGTCATGCTGCAGGTGGGATTTTTTTCGATCTGGGAAACCAAACGCTCGAAAACCGGTCACCCGGTTTCGGTCGGTTGGATGTCGAATTGGGATGTCCCCCCCCTAGTCCGATTTCGCGAATTCGAAGGCGAAAGAATGTCGCTGCCGATCGTCTGCTGGTTTGGAGCGGGGATCGGGTTCATTTCCGGACTGCTCGGCATGAGCGGCGGTTTGATCCTGATACCCGGTCTCGTCTACCTCCTCGGGATGCGTGTGGAGAAAGCCGTGGTGCCGACACTTGTCATCGTCTGGATTATTTCGTTCCAGGCCACCGTGGTTCATAGCTGGAACGGCTTCGTCGATTTGAAGCTCGTCTCGGCGTTGTTAATTGGTGGAACGTTGGGCGCTCAACTCGGTGCCCGAACGGGGCAGCAATGGGGAGGCACCAAACTCCGCGAGCGGTTCGGCTGGTTGTTACTCGCTTCCGCCGCGCTGATTGCCTTCAAGCTCGTACGCATCTTCAACGGCTTCTAGCGAAAACGTCGCGTCGATGACGCAGCGAAGATTTGGAATTGCGCCAGTCGTTCGTGGTCAGTGGTGTGAAGTAATTAGAAACTGGAAATTAGCAACTAGCGACCGTCATTTCGACAGCTGAACGCTGATAGCTCTCATTCAAATTGTCAAAGATCGAACTCTCTCTACCTAATGCCGGATTGTTGTCAGACAGTTGCCGTACTCTCTCTGTTGGCGACGTGAGGATTCGGGAAACGGGATTCAGGAAACAGAAATTCGTGATGTGACCTCCTTGTCGCGTTTGAAAGAAATTCCGTTGTCTGATGGCTGAACCCCGAGGGTTTTCGAAGATGAGCTTTTTGCAAGACCCCATCTTTGAATCATTGAGATCTTTGAACGAAACCCGATGTTTTTGGCCACTTTTGGGACCGACCGACGCGAAATCTGAAATCACGTCTGTCTGGGAATGGCCTGTTGTGCTGCGTTTACAGTCAATTGTGAGACCACAATGGTTCGTCCGTGGTTAGTCGTTTGTTGTCAGTTGTTGTTCACACAGCAAACCGCAACTGACCACTGACCAATCACAACTAACAAAAAACCAAATTGCCAAAGATCGCGATTTTGAGAAGCGACGATAACCGGACGCTAGCGAGCAACGGCGTCCGCTTCGCGAAAGCGAAGAGGAAGGACGACGGCGCTAGAAAAAGCACCTCCCTTTTCCGGCTGATTTCGTCGAAGACATATCCAACCCAATCAGCCGCTGGGCGAGCAAACTCGCGACAGCGAGTGCGCTAGAGGTTGCTTAGCCTTTCCCCACGGTTCCGTTGAAATCATTTTTTGCACACAGTTCGCTCAAAGACGCCGGATTCCAAAATCGAAACTCCAAAATCCAAAATCGATCAACGCTAACTCTGGTACGCGAGGATCGGCAAGGTCAATTTTGTAGGGTCCGCTCTGCGGCTCGTTGTGGAGATCACGCGAAGGGAAGCAGTAAGAACACGGATGAAACGGAAGCAAACGGAGACTCACGGAAGGAAGAGAGAAGAAGACTCGCGCAGAGGCGCGGCGGCGCAGAGAAAAAGGATCAACATTCGGCGCCCACTGTGGGCCGACACTCCGTGTCGGCATGAGCGAGGTTGAATGTTTCTCAGAGGCATTTATGAAACAAGTCATGAGTGCCAACCGGGTGGCGTGAGCACAAGAGGCCAGGCACTGTTCCAAAATCAAAACTCAAAAATCCCAAATTGAGAGACCGCGGATGATACGGATTTCTCGGATAGATTCCCGCAGCCACGAGCAAGGGAGAAGTCGAAAAAAGAGAAGAAACACTCATCAGAAAGGCTGGAACAGATTAGCGATGATTAGCGTCGATCAGTGTTCCTGTTTTCCAATCAGGAAGCGAGGAAATCAGGAAACTGAAAACAGAATTGGGGTGAACCGGTCGGGTGGTGGGTGGCGCATCGCGTCAGCGAAAGCCCCCGTGAGAAGCCTTCCACATCGCTCATGCCGATTCGCGTAACCGCACGCGGCTCAAATCATAAAACGCTCCACACCAATCACACACTCGGGCTATAGAGACCGTGCTCGTTGATGTAGGCTTCGACCGCTTTCGGCACCAGAAAGCGGATCGAGTGTCCCGAGCGGATGCGGTGCCGGATGTCGGTCGACGAAACATCGATACCCGGCATCTCGATCACGCGGATGCGATCGGCGACCTCCGGGCCGAGTTTCTCTTCGATCTCTTCGAGTGCGGGGGGATCCTGACGACCGCGATTGACGGCGACAATCTTGGCCAGTTCCGCGATCCGGGCCGGTTCCTTCCAGGTCGGGAAATCGTGCAGCGAGTCGGCACCGATGATCAGGAACAGTTCGCGGTCGGGATCTTCAGTCGCCAGTTGCTCCAACGTCTCGACGGTGAAGCTGGTGGAATCTTTCTTGAGTTCGAGGTTCGAGATTTGAAACTCGGGAATGCCGGCGAGGGCGAATTCGAGCATCTCGGAACGGTTCTTCGCGGGGGCGAGCTCGCGGTCCGTTTTGTGCGGCGGATGACCGGCCGGCACGAACCAGACTTCGTCGAGCTTGAGTTGCTCGCGACAGACGTCTGCCATGACGAGATGACCGAGATGAACCGGATCGAACGAACCGCCGAGAATCCCTAACCGCATGAATTCAAATCCTGTTTGGAAATTGATGGAGTTGCAATGGAACGCAGATGACGCAGTCTAAAAGAATCAGCCACCGATAGACACGGATTTGACGGAGACCCGCGGGATTTTTTCGAGAAGTTCAGCTGCTGTAAAAAAGGAACACTGATGAAACTGATCAAACGGAGTTTCACGGAAAAAAGTTTGCCACGGATAAACACGGGGTTGACTGAGTACCACGGATTTATTTTGGAAAGTTGTCTTTTCTGTCATTGGTGAAAATTCTCCGGCGGTGACTCGGCTTTTCGCCAAAATTCAGAAGTAAACCGACTTCGATAGGTGTTGCACGGAGATAGTTGAGGAGTTGTGTCTCATGGACGCGCTGCAATTGGTCAACGGCTTTGATTTCAAGAATGACCAAGTTATCTACAATCAGATCAGCGTAAAACTTTCCGACCTGTTCTCCTTCAAAATAGACCTCGATCGACTTTTGACTTTCGATTTGGAAGCCCTTTTTCCTGAGTGAGATCAACAAGGCGTTCTCGTACACCTTTTCCAGAAATCCAAATCCGAGCTGATTGTAAACATGGTAAAAGGAACTCAGAATTTCTTCGGTTTTCTCAGAGTGCAGAAGTTCTTGACGGGACATCATACCTGCTTTCAATAATCCGTGGATATCCGTACGATCCGTGTCTATCCGTGGCTCACCTTCCCCCTCCCTAGACACTATACACAAAACCATTGCCCGAGCATCAACAAAACCTCTTCGGTGAAGGCTTTAACGAGCCGGAGCCCTGGGAACTGGCGGCGGAAGAAGACCGCTGGGGCGCGGAGGTTGCGCTCAACGTTCCCGTCGATCAACTCTTCTCCTATCTCGTTCCCGATCCTCTCCGCGACAAGCTTCATCCCGGCCAGCGTGTGAAAGTTCCCTTCGGTCGCGGCAGCCGCACGATGACCGGTTTCTGCGTGCGTGTCGGTCCGGTGGGCAAGGTGACTCGCAAGCTCAAAGAAGTCGCCGAGGTGATCGACCGCGAACCGCTCATCGATCAACAGATGCTCGACCTGACCGAATGGATCGGCAAGCGATATCTCTGCGGCTGGGGACAGGTGCTCGAATCGGTGATTCCCGCCGGCGTCAAGAAACTGGCCGGAACGCGAGAAGTGAAACTATATCAGGTGGCGGAAGGAGTCGACGAAAACGATTCGCGACTGACCAAAAAACAGGCGGGCGTCGTGACGGCATTATTATATGCCGACCGGCCTTTGCGAGGTGATGAGCTGGCCGATGCGGCGAACTGCGGAACGTCGCCGATCAAGACGCTGGAGAAAAAAGGGATCCTGGTCACTCACAACGAACGCCAGTCGAAGTTCGAGGCGGAGATCGGACACGTCGAAAAAGAGCAGGACCTGAAACTGCACTTCGAGCAGATGAAAGCACTCAAGCGGATCCTTCATTCGGTGCGCGGCGGAGAACACGAGACGATCCTGCTGCATGGCGTCACCGGCAGCGGAAAAACCGAAGTCTACATTCAGGCCATTCGTGAAGTGGTCAGCTACGGACGCCAGGCGATCGTGCTGGTTCCGGAAATCAGTCTGACGCCGCAAACGATCCGGCGATTTCGTAGTCGTTTCGATTCGGTCGCCGTCCTGCATTCGCATCTCACCGATAGCGAACGCCATTATCACTGGAAGCGAATCGCCGGCGGCGACGTGCAGGTCATCGTCGGTGCCCGTAGCGCGATCTTCGCCCCGGCTCCGCGACTGGGGCTGGTGATTATCGACGAGGAACACGAAACCTCCTTCAAACAGGAAACCACGCCCCGCTATCACGCGCGAGAAGTCGCCCGTAAACGATGTCAGATGCTCCGCGTGCCGCTGATCCTCGGCACCGCCACACCGACACTCGAATCGTGGCGACGCGTCGAAGAGAAACAGGATGTCCTGCTTTCGATGCCGAATCGCGTGAACGGCTTGCCGCTTCCCCCGGTCAGTATCATCGATACCAGACAGGATCAGGACATCCGTCGTGGAGCGGCGATCGGTCGCCAACTGGTCAACGGCATGAAGATGGCTCTCAAGGACGGTGGTCAGGTGATTCTGTTTCTGAATCTCCGCGGCTTCTCGACGACCATCTGGTGTCGGGCGTGCGGCGAATCGGTCAAATGCTCGGAATGCGACATCTCCCTGACCTGGCATCGGGACCGACGCAAAGCGCTGTGTCACAGTTGCGGTTTCGAAACCGATCCTCCCGAGGCGTGTCCGCACTGCCAGCATCCGGGTTTAAAGTATGTCGGAATTGGAACCCAGAAGCTGGAGCAGGAAGTCAACGCCCGCTTCCCCGGCGTTCCCTGCGTCCGGATGGACAGCGACTCCATGCGACAGCACGGTAGTCACGATCGGGCTTTGGAAGCCTTCCGACACGGCAAGACCAAGATTCTGCTGGGGACGCAGATGATCGCCAAAGGTCTCGACTTTCCGAACGTCACACTCGTCGGAGTGATCGATGCCGATACGACTCTGCGACAGCCGGACTGGCGCGCTTCCGAGCGAACCTTTCACCTGTTGGCGCAAGTCGCGGGACGAACGGGACGCAGCGAACGGGGCGGCCGCGTCTACATCCAAACGGCCTGCCCCGAAGAACCGCCGATCGTCAAAGCCGCCCACCACGATTTCCTCGGCTTCGCGGAGATCGAACTGGAACACCGGGAAGAGATGGGGTATCCCCCTTATAGTTGCCTGTCTCGGATCATCTTTCGCGGTGAGATTGACGAGGAAGTCCAGGCGGGAGCGAAAGAGATCGCGACCGTCTTACGAGAAACCATAAAAGAGACCGGCGCGGATATCGAGATACGCGGTCCGGCTCCGGCGCCTATCGTCAAACTCAAGAAATTCTATCGACACCATTTGCAAATTGTCGCGGACGATTTTGAGACCTTGCGGGAATTGTGGCTCGTGGCTCGCGACATATTCCCGACGCTGTCGAATGTCGATTATCAGATCGACGTCGATGCCATCAATCTGCGGTAGTGATCGTCATCTCTCATTTCAGAATCGAGCGTGGTGAGAAACGTTCCACATCGGCCATGCTTGCACGGAGAGTCGGCCTACATTAAACGTCGAATATTTCCGAACGGCTCATAACACAAAACCGGCGGCGCGGAGTTTCTCTCTCACATCGGCCTCCTGGAGTAACGCTTTGAACGCCTGCACGGCAGGTCGCTCCGCGCGCGTCGTGGGGATGACAAAATCGTATTGCTCGTCGCGATAGGGAAGAAATTCCAAGCCGTACGAGGTCGCCACCGTATCGATCGCCAAACCCCAATCGGCGCGTCCCTGAGAAACTGCCGCCGCGACGGCATTGTGAGACTTCGCCTGAACGGCGTAGCCTGGTGGCTTCTCCCCATTGAGCCATTGATCGATGAGGATCCGCGTTCCGCTCCCCGCGTTTCGATTGATCATCCGGCACTCGGGATCCTCCAACGCCACGGCGAGACACTCATCGAGGGATTTGCCCCGGAATCGTTCGTCGTTCGAGCGAAAGACGAAACCTTGTTGCCGTCCGTAGCCGGGCGTCAAAGTGAGTCCTTCCGTGAGAAACGGTCGATTGTATTCGCCGCTGTTCTCGTCTAATAAATGGATGCCGGCGAGATCGCATTCGCCGCGCGAGGCAGCGACGAGGCCTCCCTGCGATCCGACCGCGAGTAATTTGCTGCGAAACCCCTGTTTGGCAAGTTCGGAGAGGAGGAGATCGAGCCCGACGCAGTGGCTGCCGATCACCACCAGATCGGCCGGTTGCAGATCGTGTCCCAGTAGATGCACCTCCACTTCACTGTCGGCCATAAGCTGTTCGGTCTGCTGATCGATGACGATGAATCCGTCCGCGCGGCTGAATGTGGTCACGGAGCCGGATCCTTTTCCCATCGGATACGCGGCAAGTCCCGTTTCACTTTGGATTAAACCGACGAGGAGATATTCCGTGCGTCCGCGTTCCGAAAGAATCTTACGAGGAACGCGAGCCGCGACACGCTCGCGCGGTTGAATCGTTTGACCGGCGTAAGTGCGAATCACGGGGGCGACAAATTCGTGAAACGTAAAGATTGCCGATGTCGGAAAGCCGGGAAGAATCACGACCGGCTTCCCTTGAGAGACCGCCAGACAGATCGGCTTCCCCGGCTTCAAGGCCACGCCGTGAGCCACGATCCCCGGATCGGTTAGCTCGCTCACGACGCGATAAGATAAATCTCCCGCCCCTTTGGAAGTTCCGCCCGAGAGCAACACCACATCGCATTCAAAGGCGGTCTGTAAAATCTTTCGCAGTTCGACCTCGTCATCGCGGACGACTCCCAGCACGTGTGGCTCGCCACCCAATTCCGTCACCGAAGCGGCGAGGATCGCGGCGTTCGAGTCGTACACACATCCGGGAGGAAGTTTGTCTCCAGGCGGAACAATCTCATCTCCCGTCGAAATGATGGCGACCGTCGGCTTCCGCCAGACGTTGACTTCAGTCGTCCCAATCGCCGCCAGCACTCCGATTTCCCGAGAGGTCAACAGGTCCCCGAGCCGCAGAACCGTTTCTCCTTTGGCAATATCGAGACCGGCGTAGGAGATCGCCTGGCCGGGAGAGACAGCCCGCTGCACGACCAGTTCGTTCGTTGATTCGTCGTAGTCGGTCTGCTCGACCATCACGATCGCATCGGCTCCGCGGGGAACCATGCCTCCGGTGGCGATCGGCGTGACGGTTCCCGGCTGTACGGAAAGTTTCGGCTCAACTCCCGGAGAAAGAATTTCCTCGTTCACTGTGAGTCGAACCGGGTTCTCTTCATCGGCGCCGTAAGTGTCCGCCGCCCGCACCGCAAAACCATCAACGTTCGAGCGATCGAAACTGGTGACATCGATTTTGGAAATCACATCTTCCGCCAGCACCCGTCCCAGCGATTCTGCCAGAGCAGCCGTTTCGACACCGAGCGGAGCGAGGTTCAAATGAGCGTGAAACTTCGCCTCCGCCTGATCGCGTCCGATCACTTCCAGAAACTGACTTTGCCGCAATGCGTTCAGATGTTCTGAGTCGCTCATCAGATCGCCTCCTCGCCAAACGGAAGATCGTATCGATAAACAGTCACCGTCGAGCCTTCCGCGTAACCTTCCTGTTCTTCCGGGATGAGCACGAAGCCGTCTGCCCGGCTCGTCGAGGACAGCACCGACGCACCGCTCGTCGCGATCGGAACGACCTGACGATCCTCAATCTTCACGCGGCAGTAATCGAGGCGTCCGATGGCGGACACGATTTTCTTCTGGAGAGGAAGTTGCTGAGCGATGTAAGGCAGAGCGGGATTCTGTCCGCCCAGTTTTCGAATCGCCCGCCCCGCCAGCAAATCATACGCACATAAACAGGAGACCGGATTACCGGGTAACAGAAAGACCAGCTTACCGCCGATCGTCCCCACGCCGGCGGGATCCGCCGGACGCATCGCAATTCAGTGATAGTTCAATTACACCAACTCCGCCACCAGCGAGGGGGCATGATCCTCGGCTCCCACACTCGAACCTCCCGAGACGAGAATCACATCGGCTCCCGGTTCCTGGAGTCCTTTGGCGATCGCGTCTCTCTCGTCCGCCAACTGGTAGCGATTTTCGATGTTGCCGCCGTCCCGTTCGATCAGAGAAACGAGCATCGGAGAATTGGAATCGTAGATCGTATGCGGCGGTTTTCCTTTGCCGACCGGATAGAGTTCGTTCCCCGTGATCAAAAGGCGCACTTTCGGACGACGGACGACATCGATCACCGCCTGCCCGACAGAGGCCAGCAACCCGATATCCTGGGGTCTCAGCGCTCGGCCCTGTTTCAAAATCGTCATTCCTGCTTTGATATCTTCGCCGATGGCACCGACGTTTTTGCCGGGGGGAACGCTGCCCGAGAATTCGACGACGTCATCCTTCTCATCCGTGTATTCCGCCGGCAATACGGCGTCCGCTCCCTCGGGAACGGGGGCTCCCGTCATGATGCGGACCGCTTCGCCCGCTTGAAGTACGCCCTCAAAAGGAGCTCCGGGAAAAGACTGGCCCACGATCTTCAATCGCAACGGCCCGTAGTCGCTCGCTCCGTCGGTTTCCTCACCCTTCAAGGCGTAGCCGTCCATGGCAGAGCGTCGGAACGGCGGAACGCTTTCGCCGGCGGTCACCTCCTCAGCCAGGACTCGCCCCGCCCCCGAGGAAAAGGTGATGGATTCCGAGTCCAGCGTCTTCGTCTGCGCAAACAGCCAGTCGAGCACGGCATCAAGCCGCGCCCGTTTCTCAAAGCCTCGCATACGGACGTCGTGGAAAGTCATGGGAAGTGATGAAAATTACTCGTTCACGGTCAGGACTCGCACAGTATCGGCGTTTGTATCGAGTAACGCCACCGTAAACTCCGCGGCATGAAAGTGAGAAGGAACGCGAATCCTTACTTATGAATGTTCTATTCTTGTATCAGGAAAAGATAAGCGAAGTCGAATTCTCGCGCGGCGGCGCAGAGCGAAGCTGAGTCGATCGCGGCTAAAATCCATCTGCGAGAATCCGTCGAATCGGCGTCATCGGCGTTCCTTCCGACAGCACTGTGAGTGTCCGAGAGAATTCCGATCAGCATCCAAAGACTCCCCAGGGTATGTTGACAGTTTGAAAGAGGCTTAACGAGGCTGAGGCGATTGTGCCATTGAATCAACGATTTTTTACTTTTAGCGATTGCACCGAATCGACCAGCTTGTATAGCAATCTATTCGTTCAGTGCTGACGATATAATCCTTCAGCCCTGCTTCTACGCCCGCGACTCTCAAGCATTTCCTCATCGGGAAAGGTTTCTTTAATGCCCAACTTGCGCTCCGTGCAACATCCCCACTCATCTCGTGGTTTTACTCTGATTGAACTCCTGGTGGTCATTGCCATCATCGCCGTTCTTGTTGCCTTGCTGTTGCCCGCCGTACAACAGGCTCGTGAAGCCGCACGTCGCAGTTCCTGTAAAAACAACTTGAAGCAGATTGGTATGGCCCTGCATAATTATCACGACACGCATACGGCTTTACCTCCCGGTTGGATACAAAAAACACCAAATGTCTCTGCTTGGGGTTGGGGGGCTTCTATCTTGCCTTTTGTCGATCAGGCACCGCTCTTTAACCAATTGAAGATGGGCAGCCCTCTCGATCTTCACGAAACGCTACTGGATTCCACTTTGTTGCCTTTATTACAAAAGCCAATCCAAGGCTATCGATGCCCTTCTGATACCTCCCCCGAATTAAATTCCGGACACGCTCCGCATGACACGAACGGCACACCAGTCCCTGTTGCCACTTCAAATTATCCCGGTGTGCATGATGGAGACTTATGGTCAATTAATACTGGTGAGCCATATCAGGGAACTTTTGGTCAAAACCAATCACTCAAGTTTCGTGATTTTATTGACGGACTTTCTAACACAGCCGTAGTTGGAGAGAGAAACTGGCGTCTTCAATCCAGTGCTAACACGTTGGAATGCAACGCCGCGATTATTTTTGGGAAAGCAGGTGATGGTTCACAACCCCACGCAAGATATGGCAACGGGGTTGGTCGTTTCGGTATCAATCCAGATGGTTTTAGTACAATAGGGATGGAAACCATCGCCGAATGCGCTCGTGGCTTCAGTAGCAACCACACCGGGGGAGCACATTTCCTACTCGGTGATGGGGCCGTGCGATTTATTAGTGAAAACATTGAGAACGATCCCAATCCCACCGACAACAACGAAAACTTTCTGTTCCAGAATTTGTTGAACCGCAACGATGGCAACCCCATCGGACAGTTCTGATCGGACCGTTTCAATCCCTGCGTCGTTGTGTCAATTAACCAGTTTTGGGGAATTGTAGCCGCCGTCGTCAGACGGCAGGTGAAAGTCGAGCGAGATGGATCAATTGATTCTCACTCAGGCGTTCTGACCGCGCTCACCTGCGATCTGACGATCGCGGCTACAAATGATCGTCAAACTCTCATGATTGCGTCGAACGGTGGCCGGTGGAACCGGCTTTTCGCTCTCCGCTTTTTATCTCAATCCTGCAACAGACTTCGCACCAGCACTTCTTTCGCCTGGTCGAAGTACGGCTGCCATTCGACTTCCGGCTTCTCATCACGCAGACAGTCGCGGACTTTTTGCAGTGTGTTCAAGGCCATGTGCGGGCATTGATTGCAGGCACAGGTTTCCCCCGTCGAGGTCATGATGCCCGGCACGGGAACGAACTTGTGCTGCGGAGCCGCTTTTTCCAACGGGTGGATCATGTTGGCTTCGGTCGCCACCAGAAACGTCGTCGGTTCTTCGACCGATTGGACGTACCGCCGCATCTTCTCGGTCCCGCCGATGAAGTCGCAATGTTCGAGGATCGCATGCGGGCATTCGGGATGGGCGATGATGACGGAACCCGGATTGTTCCTCTTTGCTTGCAGCATGTCTCGGATGGAGAAGATCTCGTGGACCATACAGGCACCGGGCCAGAGAATCATCTTCCGACCGGTCACTTCTTCGAGATAGCGTCCGAGATGCTGGTCCGGGACGAACAGAATTTCCTTGTCGTCGGGGATTTTGTCGATTGTCTCTTTGGCATTGCCGGAAGTCACGATCCAGTCGCAGAGACTCTTAACCGCGGCGGAAGTATTGATGTAGGCGACCGTGTAGAAATCGCGCCCTTCGGCCCGCAATTGATCCTGGTACGCTTTCAGTTTGTCCGCCGGACAACTTTCCGAGAGCGAGCAACCAGCCAGCGGATCGGGAATCAGCACCTTCTTGTCCGGGTTCAGAATCTTGGCCGACTCGGCCATAAAGTGAACGCCCGAGAAAACAATGATCGGATTATCGACAGACGCCGCATCGCGGGCCAGTTGCAGAGAATCGCCGTTGTAATCGGCGATGTCCTGAATCTCACTGTCGACGTAGTAATGGGCGAGGATGACGGCGTTTTTTTCTTTTTTCAGTTCGTCGATCTCGTCCATCAGGTCGAGCGGATCTTCGGAGTTTTCCGGTTGTGCTCCGGCAATGGGGAGTTGCGATCCGGTCAGCGGCGTACTCATGGCAAATACTCAGGGTTGGAAGGAAATCTGGATGTGTGGATGGGAATCAATATCCCACACTTCCATTATAGGAACGAAGAGGTGAGGATGTTAGAGCACGACAAAATTCGTACATTTTTTGGCACGCACGTTTCAGGAATTCACCCCCCTCATCCCCTCCTGAAAAGGGGGGAGCCATCGAACAGCACCTCTCACGACGAGCCTCCGCAATTTTTGTCCCCCTTACCAAGGGGGACCACAGGGGGTTCATACACTATGACACACCAACATCAATCAGGTTCCGACATGTCCCTCGAACAACTGCTCGCCCCCTCCGACACCTCCATTTACGACTTCCAGACCGCTCATCCGGGACCCGAAGGCGCTCTCCCCCTCGACGACGAGATGCTCCGTAACGCCCCCAGCGGCGATCTGTTCGGCATGACTCAGTCTGCCGGCATGGGCTGGAATCCGCGGGAACTCCTCCGCGATCAGTTTCTGATTTTGAGCACGCAGGGCGGAATCCGCGCGGAAGACGGCACGCCCATCGCCCTCGGTTATCATACCGGACACTTTGAGGTCGGCCTGTTAATGCAGGCCGCCGCCCGGGAACTCGACTCTCTGAAAAAGCTCCCCTTCGCCGCGTTCGTCAGCGATCCTTGCGACGGACGATCTCAAGGGACGACGGCCATGATGGACTCCCTCGCTTACCGCAACGACGCGGCGGTCGTCGCCAAGCGTTTGATCCGTTCGCTGCCGCTCCGAAAAGGTGTCATCGCGGTTGCGACCTGCGACAAGGGATTGCCGGCGATGATGATGGCAGTCGCCGAACAACACAAGCTCCCTTGCGTCGTGGTGCCCGGCGGTGTCACTCTCCCTCCGACCGAAGGGGAAGATACCGGTAAAGTCCAGGCGATCGGCGCCCGCTTCGCTCACGGAGAGATCACGCTCGATTACGCCGCCGAGATGGGATGCAGGGCGTGCGGCTCTCCGGGGGGCGGTTGCCAGTTCCTCGGGACGGCGGCCACTTCTCAGGTGGTCGCGGAAGCGTTCGGCATGTCGTTACCGCATTCGGCCCTCGCTCCGTCGGGACAACCGATCTGGCTGGAGATGGCACGACAATCGGCCCGCGCGGTGGTTGCCTGTCAGGAGGCGGGACTGACGATGCAGGACATTCTGACACCCGACGCCCTCCACAATGCGATGGTATTGCATGCGGCGGTCGGCGGCTCAACGAATCTCCTCCTGCACATTCCGGGGATCGCGTTTGCTGCGGGACTCGAACGTCCGACCGTGGATGACTGGAGCCGCATCAATCGACAGGTGCCGCGTCTCGTCGATGTCCTGCCGAACGGTCCCGTCGGACATCCGACTGTGAGAATGTTTCTCGCGGGAGGAGTCCCCGAAGTGATGCTGCATCTGCGCGAACTGGGACTTCTCAAGCTCGACGCGCGAACGATCACCGGTCAAACCGTCGGCGAGAATCTCGCATGGTGGGAGAAGAGCGAACGACGTACGAAACTGAAAGAACTGCTCATCGATCGCGACGGCATTCAACCGGACGAAGTCATCATGTCTCCCGCTCAAGCGAAAGAACGGGGACTCACCAGTACGGTCACCTTCCCAGTCGGCAACATCGCTCCCGAAGGCTCGGTCATCAAGAGCACGGCCATCGATCCGACGGTTGTGGACGAGGACGGCGTTTATCGCAAAACCGGTCCCGCGAAAGTCTTTACGACCGAACGGGCCGCCATCAAGGCGATCAAGGACGGCGACATTGTCGCGGGAGACATCATCGTTCTGATGTGCCGCGGTCCGCTGGGTGCCGGCATGGAAGAGACCTATCAACTCACCTCGGCCCTGAAGTATCTCCCCTTCGGGAAACATGTCGCCATCATCACCGATGCCCGCTTCTCGGGAGTTTCGACGGGAGCCTGTATTGGACACGTGGGGCCGGAAGCTCTGGCGGGAGGTCCGATTTCGAAAATCAAAGGAGGCGACACTCTCGAAATTATCGTCGATCGAAACAATCTGACCGGCTCGATCAATTTCATCGGTGAAGGGGACGCACGAGTTTCGGTCGAAGAAGGGGCGGAAATCCTCGCCGCTCGCGAACCCTCCCTGAAATTGACCGCCGATCCGGAACTCCCCGCCGACACCCGACTTTGGGCCATGTTGCAACAGGCCGGGGGTGGAACCTGGGCCGGTTGCGTCTACGATGTGGATAAGATATGCGAAACCCTCCAACGCGGCATGAACGCCGAACATCAGTCATGAAAAATACTTGTAGGGTCCGCTGTGAGGACCGAAAGATTCGATTTCAATACCCGAGTCGCTCGCGCGAGCGAGCTGGGCAAGACAGAGGGTGCCACTGGCGTCTCGCCAGTGCTGTGATCATCGCACTGGCTTTCTTCTTGTCAGTGAGTCCACTCAGTGCCGCCGAACCCTCTCCCGCGGAAGGCTACCGTATTCTCCGGGAGTTCCCGTTTCTGGTTCCTGACTTCGACGAAGAAGTCCTCGATCAACTCTGGACCGTCTGGCCCGAGGGGATGAAACAGAAAGCCGCTCAGGCCACATCCGAAGAACGTCGCCGGATGACCTTTGAGCAATACGGCATCCAACCGCTTCCCGGTCAAGACTACAGCCAAGGGCTCGGCTACGTCCAACGCACTACCGGGGACTGGGTGATGAACTGCCTCGCCTGTCACGGTGGACAGATTGACGGCAAGGTCTACCCCGGACTCGGCAACGCCGACTTTGACCTCCAGTCGCTCGCCGAAGATGTCGGCATCGTGAAGAAGAAGCTCGGCAAAACGTTAACGCATATGGACACCGCCGCCAACAAGGGAGCGGTTCTCTCGACGGGACCGGGCATGACGGCGGCCGTCAACTTCGGCGTCGATCTGGGAGCCTTGCGAGACAAGGAAATGAATTTCCTCTGGACCGCCAAACCGCCCGAGCGTCCCGATTACGGGATGGATGCGCCTGCCTTCTGGAATGTGAAACACAAAGAGCGACTCTACTGCGACGACCACGCCCCCAATTATCACCGCGTGATCATGCAGTTCATCCTGCATCCTTGGAATAACGCGGACTACGTGAAACGGAACGAAGGCAAGTTCCGCCAGATACAAGCCTGGATTCAATCGGTCGAGGCACCCAGGTATCCCCATCCCATCGATGAACCGCTGGCCGCCCAGGGCAAAGTGGTCTTCAATAATAATTGCGCCGAGTGCCACGGCACCTACGAGAATAACCACGTTGTGAACTATCCGGAACGAGTCATTCCACTAGATGAGATCGGCACCGACCCGGTCCGCGTGAAAGAACTGAAACCCGAGCATCACCAACAACTCGCCGAGAGCTGGCTGACCCGCAAAGACGACGGCTCAGGCGAACATTACGAGGTGGTCCTCGATCCGGTCGGCTATCTGGCTCCACCGCTCAAGGGAATCTGGGCCTCGGCCCCCTACCTGCATAACGGATCCGTGCCGACCTTGTGGCATCTCCTGCATCCGGAACAACGCCCGAAAATCTGGAAACGAACGAGCCGCGATTACGACACCGAAAAACTCGGCCACACCGTCGAAACATTCGACGCTCTCCCCGCCAACTTTGAGTCGCTCAACAAGTACGAACGTCGCCGCTTCTACAATCACGACGACTTCGGCAAGAAGACCGATGGCCACGATTACCCGAGTGCGTTGAGTGAAGAAGAACGCCGCGCGGTCCTGGAGTTTCTCAAGACGCTGTGAGGTGAGGAGTCGGGAAACAGGAATCGGGCATCAGTTGAAGTTGATTTGACGCAAAGACGGGAAGAGGCAAAGACGCGCGAAGAGAAATTAGGTAATTGAGTCCCGAAAATCTATATTATCTCAAAACGGCGGTATATAATCTGAATTCTACCACTAATAAGTCTGGTTTGTAATATTGGCCTCTCATGCTGACGCACTCCGTTTGATAAACAAACGGGGCTACGCTTTTTTTGTTGCTCTTCCGTGACACTCCGTTTTCTCAGTCTCATCCGTGTTCCCTGTTGTTCCCTCTCTTGGCGTTTCTCCGCGTCTCGGCGGCTTTGTGTCAAAACTGAATCCTGCATCCCGTTTCCTGATTCCTCAAAGAAGCGGTTCGATCAACTTCCGCGTTTCGTCGATTAAGCCCTGTGCCACCGCTTCTTCCGGAGCCTCAGCGATGATGCGGACAATCGGTTCGGTGTTACTCGCTCTCACCTGAACCCAGCGGTCGTCCCAGTCGAGTCGCAAGCCGTCCCCTTCGGTCGGCGAGGCATCGACGAACGTCTCTTTCATGGCGGTGATCGCTTTGGGAACGATCTCTTTCGGGCAGGTCACCTTATCTTTAAGGATGTGATAGACAGGCAGTGAATCGACCCACTCGGAAAGCTTGCCGCCCCGTTCGGCCAATCCCTCCAGAATTAACGCCATCCCGACGAAGCTGTCGCGGACGTACCCAATGTTCGGATCGATGATGCCGCCGTTCCCTTCTCCGCCCATGACGGCCTTCACGTCGCGCATCATGGTGACGACGTTCGCTTCACCGACCGCAGAACGATGAAAGGCGCAACCGTACTTCTCGGCGATGTCCTGATTCACGCGGCTGGTGGAACCGTTGACGACGATGGGACCGGGCGTTTTGGCGAGGATATTGTCCAGCACGAGCGCCAGCGTCAGCTCTTCGCCGATGTAGCGACCGTTCTCATCAATGACCGCTAACCGGTCGGCATCCGGATCCTGAGCGAAGCCGATGTCGGCGTCGCTCTCGGCGATCTGTCGACTGAATTCCAGCAGGTTCTCTTTCGTCGGTTCGGGAACGTGAGCGAAGTTGCCGTCGGGGATGGCTCCCACGGTTGTCGTCTCGCAACCGAGTTCCTGCAACAGTCGCGGACCGAGTGCCGCTCCCGAGCCGTGATTGCAGTCGAGCATCACGCGCGGCTGGAACGATTTGATCGCATCGACGCTCACGCGGTTTAACACTTTCTGCAAATGCGGTTCGCCGGGATTGATGAGCGTCTCGACATCGCCGAGTTCGTTCCACGGTTTCCAGGCGAACGCTTCCTCTTCGAGAATCTGTAACAGACGTTGACCTTCCTCCGCATTGAAGATGCCTCCCGTCGGCGAGAATGGTTTGAGACCGTTCCATTCGGACGGATTATGACTGGCGGTAATCTGAATCGCGGCGGACGCATCGTGTTCGCGGACGAGGACTCCACAGGTCGGCGTGGCGGCGATCCCCGCGTCGAGGACATCACAGCCGACCGCCGTGAGTCCCGAGAGCACCGCCCGTCGCACCATCTCTCCCGAAGCGCGACCATCACGGGTCAGAATAACGGTGCCGCCATTGGCCCAGGTTCCGACTCCCGCAGCGAAACGGGTCAGATAGTCGGGAGTCAGTCCGTCACCAATAATTCCGCGAAGTCCTGAAATGCTGAGAATCCGTTGTGTCATGAAATTGCCTTATTCCCTGGCTGGTTGCGAGTGGTCATAATGAAATGAGGATGAATGAGTTTTCTGTGCCGACAGGTTATCGGACTTTGGCGAAAATGTAGAGGGGAGCCTGTGAACGGCCTGCAAACTCCGCATAATCGTCATATCTGGCAAAATCAGAGAAATCCGCGGAGTCACGTAGAACACAAGATATTGTGGTTTGTCAGAAAACCGGTTTCTTTCCGAAATGGAGCGTTTGCGGGTCCTGAATCAGGCTCTCTTGAAAAATTCTTCATGGTCAGAGATCCCGAAAAAAGAGGCCTCGATCGCTCTTGAATCAGATTCGACTACTCAAAATCTTCATGAATTTGAAAGTGACGTATTGACATAACGAACGAGAAATTTATAGTGGTCTCTCTCAACTCTCACTACATATGGGGCCGATAAGAGGAGTGAACCCCCATAGGTTGTGGAGCGCTCTAACAAGGGGAATTTTCACAAAAATCTATACGTTCGTATAGAAAACTTTCCCGGCGTCCGATAACTTATCGCTGAACAGCCATCAATTCCGTAGGAAATTTTTACCAAGAGGAGTGTGCACGATGCACGAGACAGAACGTCTCTCGAGCGAACAGCTCTCGCAAGAAGCGAACGGCCATCAAACTTCAAAACCACAAGCCATGAAAGTTGCACCGTACTTCTGTCCCCCCAGTGTCGACCCGTTCACAACGGTCGATTGGGAGCCCCGGACAGCACAAATCAAGGACGAAAACGGCGGCGTGCTTTTCGAGCAAACCGACTGCCTCGTTCCGAGCGATTGGAGTGCTTTGGCAACGAATGTTGTGGTCAGCAAGTATTTCTTTGGGGAACCCGGCACGGAAGAACGGGAAACCAGCATCCGCCAGGTCATCCACCGCGTCGCGAGAACCATCGCCGACTGGGGAACCGAGGACGGTTACTTCGCCTCTGAAAAAGACGGCGAAAATTTCTACCGCGAACTCGCCTGGTTGTGCGTCCATCAGCACGGGTCGTTCAACTCACCGGTCTGGTTCAACGTGGGAATGTACCATCAATACGGCGTCAAGGGGTGTCGTGGGAATTACCACTTCGATCCCGAAACGCGGGCGATTCATCGTCCCGATTCTCCGTACGAGTTTCCGCAAGCGTCCGCCTGCTTTATTCAGTCGGTCGAAGACAACATGGAAGACATCATGCGTCTCGCGACCAGCGAAGCGATGCTCTTCAAATTCGGATCGGGAACCGGTACCGACCTCTCGACCATTCGTTCCAGCAAAGAGAAGCTTTCCGGTGGTGGTTCGCCGTCCGGTCCGCTTTCCTTCATGCGGGTCTACGACCAGATTGCCGCCGTGGTGAAATCGGGTGGAAAAACCCGTCGCGCCGCTAAGATGCAGTCTCTGAAAGACTGGCACCCCGACGTGCTGGAATTCATCAAGTGCAAAGCCAACGAAGAGAAGAAAGCTCGCTGCCTGATCGATAGCGGCGAGTACGATTCCAACTTCAACGGCGAAGCGTATTCCTCCATCATGTTCCAGAACGCGAACCTCTCGGTCCGCGTCAGCGACGAATTCATGACGTCGGTGCTGGAAGGCAAGCCGTGGCAGACGAAGTTCGTCACCGGCGAAAAGCAGGACGGTCCGACCTACGACGCCCAGGAGTTGATGCACGAAATCGCTTACGGCACCTGGTACTGCGGCGACCCCGGATTGCAGTATGAAACCACGATTAACAAGTGGCATACCTGCAAAAACACCGGACCGATCAACGCGTCGAATCCCTGTTCGGAATATATGTTCCTCGACGATACGGCCTGTAACCTGGCCAGCCTGAACCTGAAGAAGTATCAGGAAGCCGACGGATCGTTCAACGTCGAACGTTTCTGTCGCGCCGCCTCGATCTATATCACGGCTCAGGAAATTCTGGTCGATCACGCCAGTTACCCGACTCCCGCCATCGCGGAAAACAGTCATCTGTTCCGTCCGTTGGGTCTCGGATACGCCAACCTCGGCAGTATGCTGATGTCGATGGGAATCCCCTACGATAGTGAAGCGGGCAACGGCATCTGCGGTGCCCTCACCGCCCTGCTGACCGGTCAGGCCTATCTGACTTCCAGCCGCATCGCCGGTCATCTCGGCACTTTCCGCGGCTACGACGAAAACGCCGAACCGATGTTGGACGTCATGCGGATGCACCGCGACGCCACCAAGGACATCAACACTGAATGTCCGGCGTACCTGCGTCAGGCGGCTCGCGAGCTGTGGGACAAAGTGGTCGATAGCGGCGAACAACACGGTTACCGCAACGCCCAGGCGACCGTGCTCGCACCGACCGGAACGATCGCCTTCATGATGGACTGCGACACTACCGGCATCGAACCGGATATCGCCCTCGTGAAGTACAAGCAACTCGCCGGCGGCGGCATGATGAAAATCATCAACCGCACCGTGCCGAAAGCTCTCGATACGCTCGGCTATCCCGCCGAGCAGATCACCGAAATCCTGGCGTACATCGAAGAGAACGACACGATCGAAGGGGCCCCGCACATCAAAGACGAAGACCTGCCGGTCTTCGACTGTGCCTTCACCCCGGCGAACGGCACCCGTTCGATTCACTGGAAAGCTCACGTCAAGATGATGGCGGCGGCTCAGCCGTTCCTCTCCGGTGCGATTTCGAAAACGGTCAACATGCCGGCCGATTCGACCGTCGAAGATATTCAGGAAGCCTACATCGAAGGTTGGAAACTGGGCTTGAAAGCTCTTGCGATTTACCGCGACGGCTCGAAACAGTCTCAACCGCTGGCGACCAAGAAGGAAGGCGACCGCAAAAAACTCGCTGCCGGAGAACTCGGCCCGATGCGTCGGCGTCTCCCCGAAACCCGTCAGTCGATCACTCACAAGTTCAACGTGGGCGGTCACGAAGGGTACGTCACCGTGGGAACGTTCGAAGACGGCATGCCGGGCGAACTGTTCATCACGATGGCGAAGGAAGGGTCCACCATCGGCGGTCTGATGGATGTGATCGGAACGGAAACGTCGATGGCGTTGCAATACGGCGTACCGCTGCAAGCCCTCGTCGACAAGTTCAGTCACATGCGATTCGAACCGTCCGGATTCACGGGCAACCCCGACATCCCGATGGCGAAAAGTATCGTGGACTACATCTTCCGCTGGATGGGGATTCAATTCCTGCCCGGCTATCGCGAAGCGAATACGCCGAAGCGTCCGGGAGATGAAGCCGCCGAAACCGCGACCGAGGAAAGTTCGCCTCAAGTCGTCAAGGAAGAGATCGAAAAGATCGTCGCCGCCCACGCCGCCGAAACGGCGGAAGACGGAAACGGCGATTCGCCGCAACTGCGATCGAAGCAATTTGCTCGTTTCCAGTCAGACGCTCCGGCGTGCGACAACTGCGGTTCGATCACCGTCCGAAACGGCAACTGTTACCTGTGTCATAACTGCGGTGCCTCCATGGGCTGCAGCTAACAGCGTGTTGAGAAACGGATTTGTTAGCGAGAATGAGAGTTTTGAGATGAGCACAAGGAAGAAATTCGCAGGTGAATCCCATGATTCATCGAGAATTTGTGACGATGTGATTCAGCTCAAAAATCCATTCGCAGCAAAATTAAGTTTTTCAACGGGCTGTTAACCCCTTGCGGGGATTGGGCCGCGAGGTGCGTGGAATAGAAATTCGAAAGAGTCATCCCGCGAGCCAGCACGCTCAATTCACAATTTGAAACGACTTCCGCTGACACTCCTTCTTCAAGGACGAGCTCGGCGGCAAGGATGCCACCCACAACCGACCCGGTTGCGAGCAATCGCAACCGGGTTTTTTGTTGGGTTGGTGGGCGGTCAGTAGTTCGTTGTCAGTTGGTGATGGACGAGCGACCAATGTGAGCAGGGCAATTCAAATAGAACACTGATGAAACGGAAGAAAACGGAGTGACACGGAAATACAAGAGCAATAAACTAAGTGAACATCGTATTTTGCCTATGTGTCAACTCTCTTCGAAGAATATTTCGTATCAATCAATTCTAATTTCATTAATCTCAAAATCATGGCTTTATCAAAGAAAAAAAGTCGGCCAATTTGCGTAGATGGGAAGGACTATCGATGGAGCGTCTCGATGACAACATTGTCAGCTCCATATGAAGTTCTTCTGACGGTCCAATCTATTGAAAATGGGGCAAAGCTTTCAGTCCAGATTCCATCTTGCGACCGTTGGTTGATACATCCCCAAAAAGCTCCTGAGTTTAACTATGAGGCAGTCACCCCTTCTCTCGTTTCAGAATTGATTCTCGCTGCCAAAAAAACAGGTTGGATTCCTGATAAACCCGGTCCAGCGCACAAATATGTTTTGCAAGAAAACAACATGCTTGAAAAACTGTAACATGTAACGGGGCAGTTGTTGCCCTGACTCCTATCTCCTACCCCCT
Organism: Planctomycetaceae bacterium; assembly: GCA_014762625.1. Classification (GTDB taxonomy): domain Bacteria; phylum Planctomycetota; class Planctomycetia; order Planctomycetales; family Planctomycetaceae; genus JABURQ01. The sequence continues at coordinate 30,693 of JABURQ010000042.1, forward strand.
AATCACGATCATGACACTCACCATCGACGGTCTCGTCCAAAACCCGCAATCCTGGTCCTTCGCCGATCTGCAAGCGCTACCGGATGACATCCGCATTCCCGACGTCAGCCAGATCGTTTCCGGCAAAGCGGGTGTGGGACTCACGCTGAAAGGGGTCCTCGATCTCGTCCAGCCAACACAGGACGATTTCTGGATCACGTTCCATGCGTCGCGGGACGATTTCGCCTCCAGCATTCCAGCGGACCCGACGGTGATCGAAACCGGCATAATCCTCTACGAGCAGGACGGCGCAGAATTGCCGGTCGAAAAGGGAGGCCCTACGCGGTTCATGATTCCGAACCCGGCGGCCTGCCAGACGGCGGAACTGGATGAATGCGCGAATGTAAAATTCCTCGATCGGATTGAGATCACCGCCGAACGGGGACGCGATACTCGTCCGACGAACGAGGAAGAACACGCCGCCTTACACGATCACGATTCATAAAATTGTAGCCGCGTTCGTAAGAACGCAGGTGATCGCGGAAACGACGTTCACAAAAGAATAAACTGATGCAACTCGCTCGACTTTCACCTGCCGTCTTACGACGGCGGCTACAATTGCTTCACGTTGAATCTCTGAGTAAGAGCATTTTACGATGTTTTCAGAGGGGACCACTCATGAAACATTCCGCCTCCGTCACGATTAATCGGCCAATCGACATCGTCTTCGATTTGACCAACAACCACGTCTCTGAGTGGAGTATTATGGTGGTTGAGGAAAAATTTCTCGAAGAGACCCCCGAAGTTGTCGGCTCCACATTCCAAACATTGACGGAGGATCGCGGTCATCAGATGGAACTCACCGGAACCGTCACAGCGTACCAGCCTCCCAACCACAGTGCCGTGCATCTGGAAGGTGATATGTTCAATATCGATGCCGTCTATCAGTTCGAGAAAATCTCGGAGAACGAAACCCGCGTAACACAAACATCCAGAGTAACATCGAAAGGATTCCTCAAAGTCTTCTTGTTGCTATTCGGTTGGTTGATGAAGAGATCCGGCTTGAATGGCGTTAATAGAGAATTGGAAAGCCTGAAAGCGTTTTGCGAATCGTACGAAGAAGAGTGAAAATTCCTCATTTTTCGTGAGATCCGCGGTTCGATTTCGACTCTGATAGAGAAACCTCTTTCCTATCTGAGGGAGTCGAGCCATTCCCCGTTACATATGCTTAATCGCTGCCTGTTTTCTCCTGTCAGCGGCGTCACTGCGCGCGGAGGAGCCGCCGCCCGAGAAATTTCTGGAATCGCTCCCGGCGGAAAGCCTCGCCAGTCTTTCGATCCGCAATGTGGACAAACTGGATCGCAGTATTGCTGAGATCGAGAAGGACAAACCCGGCTGGCGCTGGCCCTTGAAAACCATCATTCGATTTGCGACCTCCTACATGCGCATCCAAAAAGGGATCAACTGGGAAGGAAACTTCTCCGTCGTCCTGTATGGTTGGAATAAACCTGATCTGAACGACGAAGCGTTCAAGCACCTGGTGTTTCGGATCCCGTTCGATGATCCGGGTATGATGGCCGGAAATTTTAAGCTGACCGACGAAGACTTCGTTGAAGGAAAAATTCATCGTATCGAGGATCAGGTCAACACTTGGGGAAATCATGAGAAAACGATTTACGCCTGTCGTCATGGCCGAAATGCTGTGTTGTGTCAGACAAAGGAAGTGCTCGAACAGTACCTGCAAGCCAAGCCGCTCTCATCGAGGGTCGCTTCGGACCCCGGCGGACGACTGACGGATTCTGACATCTTGTTTCAGGTCGACACTCAGCATTTTCGACCGGAGAAATACGATGATCAGAAAGCCAAAATCTTGCGAGAGATATTCGTCGGACAACCGGATGAAGTGATCGAACGCGCGAGCCAAATTATTGATGCCGTCGAGCACGGATTCCTCTCATTGAAAGTCGACCGGGGCGCTCATTTTCGCATGCAGTTTTCTCTGGACGACGAGTTGGACGATTCTTCGAAGCAGCTTTTGAAGCGCTGGTCGAGCCCGACGGGGGAACCTTCGCTGACGGGATTCCCGGACGGAGATGTAATTCTGGCGCTCAGTAAAACTGCGGGGGAACTCGGCAATCCAAAAATCGTCCAACAGATCACCGCCTGGGTGATGAAAGAATTGATCAGGAATCGTGATTTGGCCAATATCATCGTCCCCTACCTGCAACCAAAAGACGAAACGTTTCACGGCGTCATCGACGAACTGTGGAATTCGATTCTGGAAGCCCGTTCGGGCGTTTACAAAAATGAGAAACCGACCGTCGACGGCCTGGCGAATCTGCTACTGATTTTCAAACCGAAGAACGCCGACCAGTTCCGGACCCAACTCGCCAGCCTGGTCAAGTTTTCCCGAGGGACCGTCTACAAACCGAACAACCAGACTCCCGAACCGATTACCGAGGCGGAAATCGAGGCGCTGATCGTGCAACTCAACGCGGATTCGTTTCAGGAACGTTCCGCGGCCACCTTGAGACTGAAACTGCTGGGCGAACCGGCACTCCCACTCCTCGAGCAATCCGCCCAGGGGCAAAATACTGAAGTCGCTCTTCGCTCCCGCAGACTGGTGAAGACCATTCGCAAAAATGTGGAAGAGAGCACCGAAAATCTCCTCAAGGAAGGATTGGCGACGTTGCCCGTGCCGGAATTTGTCTTTTATGAGAACCATCGTCAGATTCTGGGCTGTCAGGTCGATTTACTCGAGGCGGTCTGGAAGGGAAAACATAAGATCAATGAAGACCAGTTGAAAGAACTGGTCGGTCCCCAAGGACATGAAATACTGCTCGTTCATGTGAATGAGGAAATCATCCTCTTCTGGGGTTCCGATCGAGCGCTGCTCGAGAAATCCGTCGAACTCCTGAAAGCCGGCAAGTCGGGCGTTGATTCACGACGGGAACTCTTCACTCAACACGCCTCAAAAAATCGACTGATGGAAACCCACGCCTCGCTTCAGAAGCTCTACCTGATGGCGGGTGACAGCGTGCCGAATCGAGGACCGCTCAAAGAGGTCACTGAAGACGTTTCTTCCTTCAGCCTGGAATTGACCCCGACTCATTTACTGGGTGACGCCACCTTTCCGAAGGCGGAATTCCGGCTCCTGTCACGGGGAATCTTATATTAGCCGTTGTTTCGGGAGTCGTCGCGCACTCCAATTTCGAGCGAAAGTGCGTTACAGTAGTGATGTTACGTTTGCAGGCAATCTTCTCCAACCCAAGGTTCTCTCATGAGTGACGAAAAAGACGACAAACAGGATGTTTGGGTCGGCTTCGATCTCGGCGGCACGAAAATGCTGGCTGTCATTCTCGATGAAAATCTCAAGCCCCTCGGCCGAAAACGTCGCAAAACCCGCGGCCACGAAGGTGCGGATGCGGGACTCGAACGGATCGAGGAAACGATTCAGAAAGCGTTCAAAGATGCGGATGTCGATCCGTCCCGACTGCGGGGGATCGGGATCGGTTGTCCGGGGATCCTCGATTTGAAAAAGGGAATTATCAACGAAGCCCCCAATCTCGGCTGGACCGACGCGATGGTCTGTTCGTATCTCAACAAAAAATACGATGTGCCGGTGATTCTGCTGAACGATGTCGATGCCGGACTCTACGGTGAATACCATTTTGGAGCAGCGAAAAAATCACGCAGTGTATTGGGCATTTTTCCGGGTACGGGCATTGGAGGAGCGTTCCTTTACGAAGGTAAAATCATGCAGGGGGATGGCCGATCCTGTATGGAGATCGGTCATATTCAGGTCATGCCGGACGGTCCGTTATGCGGCTGCGGCCGACGCGGATGTCTGGAGGCGGTCGCCAGTCGCCTCGCGATTTCCGCCGCCATCGCCCAGGCCGCATTTCGCGGACAGGCCCCTTACGTCCGCGATCAGGTGGGAACCGATCTCAGCGAGATCCGTAGCGGCATGATCTCCGAAGCGGTTGAGAAAGATAAAGTCGTCAAACAGATTGTCCAGGATGCGGCTTATCAAATCGGGATCGCGGCCGGAAGTATGATTCATTTGCTGTCCCCGGACAAAATTGTCCTCGGCGGTGGTTTAGCGGAAGCCCTGCCCGACCTGTTCAAAAAGGGTGTCAAATCGGGCATCGAAGACTGGATCATGCCGTCGTTCAAGGACAGCTATGAGGTCAAAGTCGCCGAACTGGGTGACGATTCCGCGGTCCTCGGTGCGGCCGCATATGCACGCGACACGTTTCATAATCGCGTGAAAGAGGAGGAGAGTGACGCCTCATGACCGATTCCTCTCGATCACTGAAATCGACTTCGCGTGACTCCGAATCCAGGGCACTGGAAGATTCTTCATCGGACGGCGGGGGAGATGCGCGTCGCGAACCTCAAACGGTCGCTGTGATCGATGTCGGAACGACCTCCATTAGGATGGAAATCGCGGAAATTGATGAACAGGGTGAGATTCGGTCATTGCAGCGATTGTTTCAGGCCGTCAATCTCGGACGGGAAGCATTCACGCGCGGTTCGCTTCGCAAGTCGACCGTTGAAGAATGCGTGAGAATCTTGCGCAGCTACCGACGGGTTCTGGATGAGTATCAAATCAATCGTCCGGAACAGATGCGAATCGTCGCCACCAGCGCCATCCGCGAAGCCAACAATCAGTTGATGTTTCTGGATCGCGTCTATAGTGCCACCGGATTTCAGGTCGATCCGATTGAGCCTCCCGACGTCATTCGGATTACCTATCTCGGTCTGCAACCCTTTCTCCAGGGCGAGGCGACGCTGTTTGAAAAAACATCGATGGTCCTCGAAGTGGGTGGAGGCAGCACAGAGTTAATGCTGGTTCAGGGAGAAGATGTTCTCACCTCGCAAACATACCGCGTAGGAACCGTCCGTTTGCGGGAAAGTCAGGACGCGCTGCGCACTCCTCACGTCCGTTCTCAAGATATCATCACCGACCAGATCACGCACATGATCGAGCAAATGCAGCAGCACGTCGGCGAAGAAGGGATCGATCAGATGGTCGCGTTGGGAGGCGATATGCGTTTCGCGGCCTCTCAACTGCTGGAGAATTGGACTCCGCACGAACTGGGACGATTATCGCTGAAGGCGCTTGATGCTTTCACCAGCACCATCCTCGCGATGACGCCGGACCAGATCGTCCGAAAGTATCGACTCAGCTACGCCGACGCCGAGACTCTCGGACCGGCGTTATTGTCGTACGTGATGATCGCCAAAGAATTCGATCTGAAGGAAGTCTTTGTGACCCGCTTCAGTCTGCGGGACGGTTTGTTGAAGGAGCTGGCCAATCGTCAAACCTGGAACACTGGATTCGATGACCAGATCATCCGGTCCGCGCGAGAAATCGTGCGCAAGTTTCAGGCGGACGAAGCCCACGCCGATCATGTCGAACGCCTGAGCCGAGAACTCTTCCAGGCGATCCGCGAAGCGCACGGGCTGGACCAGCGACATGAAGTGCTCTTGCGCGTCGCTTCTCTGTTGCATGAATGCGGCATGTTTATCGGGATGAGCGGCTATCACAAACATACCGCGTATCTGATCATTCACAGCGATCTGTTTGGTTTGAGTCGGCGGGACCTGATGCTGACGGCGATGATTGCCCGCTATCATCGCCGCGCTTCACCGAAACCGTCGCATCAAAGTTACGCTTCATTAACAAACGAGGAACGTGTTCTCGTTCGCCAGCTTGCCGCCATTTTGCGCGTGGCGGATGCCCTCGACCGCTCCCGCAGTCAGCGCATCCGCGATATCCAATGCGAGATTCGCCAGCGACAGTTTGTCATCAACGTTCCCCGCACCGCCAATCTGGCGGTCGAGCAACTGGCCCTCAAACAAAAAGGCCCGTTATTTGAAGAGATTTTCGGGATGCAGGTTGTCGTCCGCCCGATGCCGAGTCCTGACCAGATGAGAAATCGATAGAGCCCATGGAACTGAACCACGATCATTTCTTCAATCGCGAACTGAGCTGGCTCGAATTCAACGATCGTGTCCTGGGGGAGGCGCGCGATGCCACACTTCCTTTGCTGGAACGACTGAAGTTTCTCGCCATCACCAGCTCCAATCTCGACGAGTTTTTCAAAGTCCGCGTCGGTGGCCTGGACATGCTCGCGAGCCGCGGTGTCACCAAACTCGATCCGTCGGGCCTGTCTCCCGCGGATCAGTTGAATCTCATCAGCCAGCGCACCCAGCAAATGGTTCGGGAACAGATGACCTGTTTCCTGTCGGAGGTGGAACCGGGACTGAACGAGACCGGTCTTCGACGCCGGACGCGCGAAGACCTCTCCGAGAAACAACTCCGATTCGTCAAGGAACTGTTCCGGGGAGAAATTCAAGCCGTTCTCACTCCCATGAAAGTGGAACTGGATCAGGAGTTTCCCGCGTTGATCCAGGAATCGCTCAGTTTGTGCGTGCGTCTCAAATCGACCGAAACCACTGCCGAGGGAGAAACGCTCCCGAAACTGGCAATCATCCCGTTCAACAATTACTCCTTACGCTTCGTGACGCTCCCTTCGGAAGGAGGCTACGAATATATCCTTCTGGAAGAAATCGTGGCGATGTTCGTCGATGAGTTTTTTATCGGAGAACAGGTTGAAGAATGCGTGCCGTTCCGCATCACGCGAAATGCCGATTTCAGTCTGCGGGAAGATCAGGCACTCGACCTGATGTCTCAAATGGAGGATTTGATCGAAGCCAGAAAAGAAGGGGCGTGCATTCGACTGGAAATCGCCGCTGACGTCTCCGCTGATCTGGTGACCATCCTCCAGGAGAAACTGGAGCTCGACGACGCCGGAGTGTACCGCGTCACCGGACCGCTCGACATGTCGGCCTTCTGGGAGTTGGTCGGGCTTTCGGGATTCGAGAATCTACAAATCAACGACTGGCCCGCTCAGCAGTCTTCCGAGATCGGTCCCAGCGATAACCTCTTCGAATTGATGTCGCAAAAGGATCTCCTGCTGTACCATCCTTACGAAAGCTTCGAACCGGTCGTTCGATTCATCGAACAGGCCGCCGACGATGATGACGTTTTAGCCATCAAACAAACGCTCTATCGCACCAGTCGCAATAGCCCGATTGTGGCGGCTTTGATCAAAGCTGCCGAGAAGGGAAAATACGTGACGGCGGTGGTGGAGTTAAAGGCCCGCTTTGATGAAGCCCGCAATATCGAATGGGCCAGGAATCTGGAACAAGCCGGCGTGCAGGTGATCTACGGGGTTCAAGGTCTCAAAACGCACGCCAAGATTTGTGTCGTGGTCCGTCGCGAACCTCAGGGAATACGACGTTACATGCATTTCGGCACCGGCAATTACAACGAAGTCACCGCACGACTCTATTCAGACGCAAGCCTGTTTACGAGCGACGACGATCTGGGAGCCGACGCAACCAGTTTCATGTACGCGATTACCGGGTACTCGCAACCTCACCTCTACAACAAACTGGAAGCCGCTCCAACGACCATTCGCACCAAACTGCTGGATTTGATCGAAGGAGAAACAGAGCGAAAAATACAGGGACAGAAAGCGGAAATCATCGCCAAGGTAAATACTCTGGTCGATCCGGAGATCATCGAAGCCCTCTATCGGGCGTCGCAAGCGGGCGTGAAAATCCGACTCAACATTCGCGGTGCCTGTGCGCTTCGTCCGGGAGTGAAAGACCTCAGCGAAAATATCAAAGTCGTCAGTATCATCGATCGATTTCTCGAACACGCCCGCATCTTGTATTTCCACCAGGGAGGAGACGACCTTGTGTATATCTCCAGCGCAGACTGGATGCCCCGGAATCTCGATCGGCGTCTGGAATTAATGGTTCCGGTGGAGGACATCAAAAACCGGGATCGACTGCTGGACATTTTGAAAATCTATTTTAAAGACAACGTCAAAGCGCACCAGTTACAACCCGACGGCAAATATCGACGTCTGAAACGGGGTAAGAAAGCCCGCTTCCGCAGCCAGGAAGTGCTCTATCAGCAAGCCCGTGAAGCCGCGAACCGGGCGTCCCAAACTTCGAGAACCGTCTTCATGCCGCATCAGGCGCCCGGAAGTGATTCCAACAGGATGTAAAAACGTGAAACGATTGCTGTTGATGAGACACGGGAAATCGAGTTGGCGCGACAAAACCCTCGCCGATTTCGATCGCCCTCTCAAACATCGCGGGGAACGAGCCGCCCTGCAAATGGGAAAGTTTCTTCAATCGCAGTCATGTGTCCCTTCACTCATTATCTCCTCCTCCGCAGAACGAGCACAGGCCACCGCCAGACTCGTCTTGAGTGTACTTCCCGAGCAAACTGAACTGGAACTGTGCGACGACTTATACCATGCCCTGCCGAAAACAATCCTGCGCGTGATCCAGCAGGCGAATGATCGCCACGACACCCTCCTGATCGTCGGACACAATCCGGGACTTCAGGAGCTCGTGTTCCAATGGTCGGGGGAAGCGGTCGATTTCACCACCGCCGCCGTCGCCCATTTTGAGTTTCCCGTTGACCGCTGGTCGGAATTAAAACTCAACCTGAATCAACCTTTCACCCATTTTTGGAAACCGAAGGAACTCGATCGGGAAGCAACCGACGCTCCGAACCAGAACGAGTCATCTCTATGAAGCACCCGCACCTCATCACTCCCGGCCAAAAGATTCAACTGCAGGATTTCTCCACCCGCGGAAAAGATTTTCACAACGACCGCGAGCAGGCTGAAACCGAACTCGTCGAATACCGACAGGAATTGGCGGAATGGCAGCGAGCACTCTACGCCGAAGGGAAACAGTCGTTACTTGTGGTCTTGCAGGCGATGGACACCGGCGGCAAAGACGGTACGATTCGGCACGTTTTTCGAGGAGTGAATCCGCAAGGGGTCCATGTGGCCTCGTTCAAGCAACCTTCCGCCCGCGAACTGCAACACGATTTCCTGTGGCGGGTTCATCGGGAGGTGCCGGGGCGGGGCATGATCGGTGTCTTCAACCGTTCGCATTACGAAGATGTGCTGGTCGTTCGAGTCGAAAACATCGTTCCCCGGAATATCTGGACTCAGCGATACGAACTCATCAACCAGTTTGAAGAACTTCTGGCCCACAACCAGACGCGAATTCTCAAGTTCTACCTCCACATCTCGCCCGACGAACAATTGGAACGATTTCGCAAACGACTGGAAAAACCCAACAAACGCTGGAAATTTTCTCCCCACGATCTCGAACACCGGAAACACTGGCATCGCTATCAGGAAGCGTACGCGGATGTCCTGGAAAAATGCAGCACCCGAGAGGCTCCCTGGTTTGCCGTTCCCGCCGACCAGAAATGGTATCGGAACTGGATCATCTGCAAGACCATTGTGGAAACCTTGCGCGAGATGAATCCCCAATACCCTTCCGTCGATTGGGAACCGGATGACTTCGACCTCGAACCTTGAACCTCCCGGTGTGTCAGACAGTACAATTTCTGCCAGTTTCAAATCCCGGCAACCATGAATCATTCCACCAATCCCTTACATGCCGATCACTCCCGCCAATTCGAGCAGAACCGCTACGTCTATCCGGTTCTCTCCCGACGCAGCCGGGGATTGTCACTCGGAGTGAATCTCAATCCGGATAAAATCTGCAATTTCGACTGCATCTACTGCCAGGTCAATCGGCGAACCGAAGCAGAAACCACGTTTGTCGATCTACCCGCCGTCCTCCGCGAACTGGACGACCTGCTCTCGCTGATCGCATCGGGAGAGATCTACCAGCACCCGAAATTTGCGAATGTCCCGGACGAGTTGAGGCGCTTGAACGATATCGCGTTTTCGGGAGACGGCGAACCGACCACGTATCGCAATTTCGACGAAATTATCTCACAAGTCGCCTCTCTCAAGAAACAACATCAACTCGATGACACGAAACTGGTCCTGATCACCAACGCCAGCATGTTCCACCGCCCCGCCGTGCAAAACGGTTTGAAGCTGATGGATGAGAACAACGGCGAGATCTGGGCGAAGCTCGATGCGGGAACGGAAGAGTATTATCACTTCATCGAACGAACGAAGATTCCGTTTCAACAGATTCTCGACAACATCCGTGACGCGGCGAAAGTTCGCCCGCTGGTGATCCAGTCGCTCTTGATGCGCGTCAACGACGTTCCTCCCTCCGAAGCAGAAATCGCCGCCTTCTGCGAACGCCTCAACGACATCACTTCAGCGGGCGGACAACTCAAGCTCATCCAGATCTATACCGTCGCCAGAACGCCTGCGGAAAGCTACGTGAGTTGTCTGGAAGATGAGGAGGTTGATCGAATCGCCGACACCGTCCGAGAGCGGACAGGCCTGACGGTCGAAAGCTACTACGGTCGTAAAACTTGAACCGAACAGGCAATCAACGTGTCGCGACCAACAGTTCACGCTCCGGCACATCGATCGTGACGACACTGTCATCAGGTAGCATGAGTTTCGATTGTCCCTGGTAACGATCGCGTTCTTCCAGAAGATGCTCGCATCGCGGACATCGGTTGATATGTTCCTCAACCAGTTCCGCCATCGCAGGCGAAAGTTCTCCGTGGATGAACTCATCCGCCATTTCGACCACCTGATCGTGGGACAATCGATCGGGATCGGGAGTCGTCAGAAATTCGTTCGCCAATAACAACGACAGCAACAGACAGCCGACCGCCAACCCGATATCGCGCATCGCCCGTCGTCGACGATGCTGCTTGATTGTATTGACCATCCGGGAAATGGTTCCCCGAGCGCACGGCTCCCACGGCTGATCTTCGATTTGAGAATCAGACGGGTGATGGGAATTGGCCATGGCAAAGTCGCTCCTGATAATTCGTCACTGAAATTACGTAATTCTTCTATTGAATATCGGATTTAATTCCAAACTCATCTGTGAACTGACTCACAAACAGAAACAGCCTCCACTGAAATCGATGAAGGCATTCACCTCCATCGGCGTAACTATTGATATTTCTACACTTTAGATTCCTCAATGGCCGTTGAATTTTTCCGGAATCGACGGCTCCGAGAGACCGATACTGTTCGCCAGTCGGGCGGGATCGGGAACGTAGATTTTCCGTTTTTTGATGATCAACAACCGATCGTAACCCAATTCGCCCAGCAGCACCGTCACGGTTTCCCGAGTACTGCCGATAATGTTGGCCAGATCCTGATGGGACAGCCGAATCGCGATCCGAACGCCATCCGGTTCCCGCTGTCCATATTTCTCCAGCAATTCCACCAGCAAATGCACCAGGCGTTCGCGATTGGATCGAAACAGTAACGACTTCAGACGCCGCTCGACGCGCCGGCGACGCAACCCGAGCAAACGCGTAACCCCCAGAGAGACATCGGCGTGCGTCTCCATGAGTTCGTGAATGACGCTCCGTGGAATGGCCACCACCTGAGACGCTTCCATCGCTTCGGCGAATTCTTCGCGTGTGCCTCCTTCCAGAATGGCCAACTCTCCAAACAGTTCCCCCGGATCGATCAGCGCCAGGAGGGCCTGTTTTCCGTCGGGTGTCAGGTGGTAGAGTTTGATGCGTCCCGAGATCAGAAGCAGGACGGACTCACTGTGATCCGAAGGCAAATAGATCACAGAGCCTTTGGCGAATTTTCGCATCCGCGAGCGGGACTCGACTTCTTCAATCTCTGAGGATGTCAGCTTCTCAAACAGACTGCACTGTTTCAGAAACCAGAATTTGTCATCCATGAAAGACCCAAACCGCTATCGAGACAGTCCCGTATTGAAAAAATAGTCCCGTCAAGAATACGCCGCCCGAGAGCCTCAGGCAACCCGAAGTCGAGTCATCACGTCGGGCTCCCGCTCTCAACTTTGCTTAACAGCCCGTTGAAAAACTTGATTTTGCTACGAATGGATTTTTGAGCTGAATCACATCGTCAAAAATTCTCGATGAATCATGGGATTCACCTGCGAATTTCTTCCTTGTACTCAGCTCAAAACTCTCATTCTCGCGGACAAATCCGTTTCTCAACACGCTGCTAAATCCCACGGCACACCGATCGAAACCACCTCGATCTTTCCAGTCCATTCCGAGGCCCCTGGCTCGGCAAATCCGACTTTTTCAGCCACGAATGTAGCCGTCATCGCGGCCCGAATCGCGGTGCCCAGCGGCTGCCCGGTATCACAATCCAGTCCGGAGGGCAAATCGACCGCCAGCACGGGTGTTTCGACCTGGTTGATCCGATCAATCAACTGGTCGTAGGGTGGACGAACTTCGGAATCGAGTCCGGTCCCGAACAAGGCATCTACGATCCAGTCGGCGGAGTTCAGGGCTTCTTCCAGCGAGTCATCCACCTCTGCCGGATCGCATTCCGTGATGGGAATCCCCAAACGCGACGTCACTTGGTAATTAGTCAGCGCATCTCCCGATAACTTCTCGGACGATGAAAACAACCAGACCTCAACGTCGCAGCCCGCTAACATCAGATGTCGTGCGACCACAAAACCGTCCCCGCCGTTATTTCCCCCCGCTGCGCAAATCACCACTTTTCGAACATCCGGCTGATTCAACAGAATTTCGGCCGTTCCGCGTCCGGCATTCTCCATCAGTGCGATTCCGGGAAGGCCCAATTCTTCGATCGCGATCCGATCGACATTTCGCACCTGTTCTCGGGTCAGTCGAGGTTGATTGTTCATGTCTCAAAAAATTCCATGTGCGTGGTTTTCGTAAAACAGGTACTTTCAAACTACTCGTTACCACACACAGATCAAGCGGCGGAAGGACCGAGTTGCGGTTTTCGGCAAACAACCTCTTTTTCCAGAAGTCCAGATATGTTAGGCTTTTGGGGATAGTCAACACGATGGATGAAGGGTTGGCGAACCGGCCTTTGATCCACGATCATCCTAGGAGTTTGGCTCCCTTGCTGGATACATATGCGGAACGCTGGGCGTTAGTGACCGGTGCCTCCTCAGGGATCGGCAAAGAGTTCGCCAACCGACTCGCCGCTCTCGGTATGCACCTCGTGTTGACCGCGCGTCGCGAGGACGAAATGAAAACTCTCGCGGACGAGTTGGACACTCGGCACGGCACGCGTTGTGAAATCATCTCGCTGGATCTCTGCGTCCCCGGTCATCCGGAAAAGCTCATCAACGAGATCCAGGCTCGCAACATTGATATCGAACTGCTGGTCAATAACGCCGGGTTCGCCAGTGTCGGAACTTTCGCGGACACCGATCATCAACAGGTGTTCGATCTGGTCCAGCTCAATATCGCCGCCCTCACCGAACTCGCCTATCGACTCTCGGGGCCGATGATCGAACGCGGTCACGGCGGTATCATCAATGTCGCTTCCGTCGCGGGGTTTCAACCGGTCGCCTACATGTCGGCCTACGCCGCCAGCAAAGCCTATGTCCTGCATTTCAGCGAAGCTCTCTGGGCCGAGTTCAAAGACTACGGCGTGACGGTTCTGGCGTTATGCCCCGGTCCCACGGAAACCGACTTTTTCAATGTGGCCGGCGTTCCGGGATGGCTGAAAGGACAATCGGCCCACACACCGGAAGAAGTGGTCAAAACCGCGCTCCGCTCTCTGGAGAAGAAGAAGCATTACGTGGTGGTGGGATGGAAGAATTATATTCTCTCTCTGCTCTGCCGATTGGCTCCGCGCAAAATGGTCGTCAACGAATCGCGCAAATATTTCCGACCGCGGTCCAAGCCGAAAAAGAAAAATCGCGGTCAGGATACCGAACCCGAAACCGCGACTCTCGATAGTTCTGAATCTTCGGACAATCTACCCAAACAAACCGTCGACCACTGAGCCTTCGTCGACAATCTTCATCGGACGTCCAAGCGGGCTGATCGTCTCGGAGGTCGGATCGACATCCAAGGCGTGACAAATGGATGTGAAGAGATCGCCGGTCGTGACCGGCTGCTCGTCCACCATCGCTCCGTCTTTCGTAGTGCTGCCGATCACCTGACCGCCTCGCACCCCCGCACCGGCCAACAGAGCGTTAAACGCTCGGGGGAAGTGGTCGCGGCCAGTGCGAGGGTTGATCCGAGGCGTCCGTCCAAATTCGCCCATCCAGACGACCAGGGTGTCGTCCAACATGCCGCGTGTTTCGAGATCGACCAGCAACGTCGCCAACGCGGGATCGACTTCGCCCGCTAGACGCGTGGTATTTTCGAACACATCGGCATGCGTGTCCCAGTTACGATGATTCACCTCGACGTACGGAACGCCCGTCTCAACCAAACGCCGGGAGAGAAGACAACCGCGACCGAAATCGGTATCTCCGTACGAATTTCTGAGCGACGAAGATTCTTCGTCCAGATTGAAAGCGGCCAGGTTCTGACTTAAAACCATGCGTGCCGCTTTGCCGTACAGTTTCTGATGATCGGCGACGACCTGGCCTGCCCCTTGTTTCGCAAACTCGGCGTCGACGCGTCCGAGCAATTTTCGACGACGATCGTAGCGATCGGTTTCTACCGATTGCTCGACGTTGCGCGGCATCTCACCGGGTCGATCGACCACAAACGGTTCGTAATCGATCCCCAGATGGCCGGCGTGTAATCCGGAGGCCGGGCGACCGATCGATACCACCGACGGCAGGTCGAAGTCCGGTTGTTCCAGATGAGTCGCCAGATTCGCTCCCAGGCCGGGATGCTTAACGCTTCCCGACGGCAGGTAACCGGTATGCATCTGATAGGTCGCCCGCTGATGATTCCCTTCTTTACTGGTCATCGAGCGAATGATGGTCGCCTTGTCGAGTGCTTTGGCGGTCTCCGGCCAGGCATGGGCAATTTCGACGCCCGGAATCGCTGTCTGGATGGACGTCGTTTCCCCGGCGATCTCAGAATCCGATTTCGGATCGAACGTCTCAAATTGACTCGGTCCCCCCTGCATCCATAACACGATCACCTTCTTGCCCTGCTTGCGCAGTTCGGCAGCCTGGAGAGACATGACGTCCCGCAGACTGAGACAACCGGCGGCGACGGAGGTTGCGGAAACCGAGTGCAGAAAACTGCGACGCGTCAAACCACGACGCGTGAACTGCAGGTTTTGATGGAGTGAGGTTTTCATAGGATCAGGCTTTCTATCAGGCCCGAGGAGTTACTGAGGTCAAAGAGAAGTGGAATTGTGTCGCGTTCAGCGTTTGGTCTGGAACTCTGACGAGTTCAGCAGCGACCAGTACAGGTCTTCGAACGCTTCACGACGATCGTCGACCTCCTGGAGGTATTCGCGGGCAATCTTCAGTTCGTTTTCGGTCGGTTGACGAGAAAGTACGGTGAGATAAAGTTCGCGTGTCACGTCGTCATCTTTCTCGAATTGTTCCATGATCTGCGTCAGTTTTCCGCCGCGCGTCTGTTGAATAGCCCGCTCCACTTCCGGCGAGTTCATCAGGAACAAAGCTTGCGGGATCGTGCCGGTCACATCGGCTTGCGGGGTGGACGGATCGAATTCGAACAACTGCGTGAACTGGAAACGGGGCGAACGGAAGTATCCGAGGGGCCCGGCCGGCCCGGCCATGTTCGTCCGTCGGCGCAGAGCCACATAATTTGGATTCTCATTCATTCCGAGTGCTTTCACGAACGAATCGTACAAGGCATCGGCCCGCAAACGGGTCGGAGTTCCCGAGGCGAACATCATCTCCGAATCCGCGTTCAAGGCGCGTTGGTACGTCTGAGTCAGGACGATCGTTTTCAGTAACCACTTGATGTCGTATTCGTGGGCCACAAACTGGCCCGCGAGCACATCGAGCATCTCGTCGGCATATGCGATTCGCTCCGGTCCCATATCGTCAATCGGCATATAGAACCCGGCACCCGTCAATTCCGACCAGATCCGATTCACAAACGCTCGAGCGAACCAGGGATTGTCGGGAGCGGTCATCGTTTCCGCCAGGAACGTTCGGCGAGCGATGTCGGGAAGCTCCTGGGGAGCGGGTTCCGCATTCACAAAGAAGACGGGATGAACGGGAGTCCCTTTCGACGAGGGATCGTTCAAATCGGGCATAAAGTATTCGGCGCTCCCCTGCCCCGGACGTTCCATGATGGGGATGCTTTTGATTTCCTCGACCGACAGCATCTGGTCCTGATCTCGATCGACCGTTTGAACCAGACGATCGTACAAGCGCTCGAAAGGATTATTGGCGGTTTCCTCTTTCGACAACTTGCCGTCACCATTGCGATCCATCAATCGCACCAGACGCTCGGCATTCTGAATCAGATCCTGCGGACGTCCTCGATTACTCCGCTCCGTGAGCGAATTGACGACAAACGTCCGGCGGTCGCCGTCCGCTTGCTGACGGAACTGCACGCGCGTGAAATACGCCGCCAGTTCGTGAAAATCTTGTCGCTTCCATTGGTCGGTCGGATGATCGTGGCAATTGGCACATTGAATCTGTATCCCGAGAAAGATGCGTGAGGCCTCGGCAGCTATTTCGGCGGGATCACCGCCATGAACCATGATCAACGCGGTAGAACCTTCCTCGGAAACATCGCCCGTAGCGGTCAGAATCTGTGTGACGATTTCGTCCCACGACTGATTGTCGGCCAGGCGTTCCTGCAACCAGTTTTCAAAGACCGGCTGAAAACGCCGCGTTCGTTCATCGGTGGCGCGGGAAAAAATCACATCCCGCCAGTATCGCGACCAGTTCGCCGCGTAAGCCTCGGAGTCCAGCAACTGATCGACCAGCTCCGACCGTTTTTGCGAGGATGGATTGAAAGTGAATAACGTCACTTCCCCCGCAGAGGGTGGAACACCGGTCAAGTCGAGCGAGACACGTCGCAGAAAATCTTCGTCAGAAGTCAGCGAAGCCGGCTGAGCGTTCAGTTCCTGAAGATGGTCGTTCGCCAGGCGGTCCAGTTCTCGGGCGACTTCTCCCTCGGAACGGGGCGGCACTTCGGAAAAATTTGCGGCGAAAAGAGTTGTCCCGGAAAGACAAAAAGCGATTCCCGCGATGGCCACAACGTGCGAGAACCAGCAAATCAAAGTCTTCATAGTTGTCACCTGGAAATTGGAAAGGTCGTGAAAGATTGGCCCGACCTGTGGTATTCAGTCAAATAAACCCTCGCCCGAGGAAGAAGTTACGGCGGTTTCCGCAATTTTTACTCACGATCGACATGTTTCGTTTTATTTTTTTGGCAATTGGAGACAGAAATCGACATTGTGTGAGAGGCCTTCTCATACTTTGTTCCTCAATTCGCTCAACATCATGTCTCCCACCACACTGATTCTCGCCATCGTGATGGCCGGCATTGTGACGGTTATCGGCTCCATCCTGCTGTTTCGCCTGCATGCGTTCCTGGCGCTCGTTCTGGGCGCGTTGGTCGTGGCCATCTGCACGCCCCGAGTGAACCTGGAAAACTTCGCCGTCGAAGATGCCGATGTGAAAATCGTCTCGGTCAACGAGAGCGGGCTCGAACTGAAAGTCGCTCACAGCGTCGCTCCACTCGATTCTTCATGGCTCATCGTCCATCACGATTCAATCGAAGAACCGTACGAATCAATCGCGCAACTCAAAACCAGCGAACATCTCACGAATCCCGAAAACGATCAGAAGACGATTCGCCTCGGATTCACTCAGGATTACTCACGGGACGATTATCAGAAAACGGACCTGGTCATCGCTCCCGATGAATTCGTCGCGGCGAAGAAGTCCGCTCTGGTCACGATCGGTTCGCGACTCGCGGCGGCTTTCGGCTCGACCGCCGGTAAGGTTGGACTCATCATCGCCATGGCCTCAATCATCGGAAAGTGTCTCCTCGACAGCGGTGCCGCCCATCGGATCGTCGATTCAACACTGAAGCTGGTCGGCGAGAAACGCGCTCCGCAAGCATTTATCTTCAGTGGTTTTCTACTCGCCATCCCGGTCTTTTTCGATACTGTCTTCTATCTGATGGTTCCCATCGGTAAAGCGATGCGCCTACGCACCGGAAAAAACTATCTGCTGTATGTGCTCGCGATCGTTTCCGGCGGGACGATGGCTCACTCCCTCGTTCCTCCCACGCCGGGGCCTCTTTTCGTCGCCGAAGAACTCAACGTCAACATCGGCTTGATGATTCTCGCCGGTTGCGGCGTGGGGCTGTTCACGAGCACGGCAGGCTTTTTCTGGTGTCACTGGATGAATCGGATCAGCGAACTACCGTTGCGGGATACTCCCGACCTCTCGCTCGCCGATCTGGAAAAGCTCTCCTCGCGCGATGAATCGACGTTGCCTCCACTCAGCCTGTCACTGCTGCCGATTTTATTGCCCGTCTTTTTGATCGGCGGCTTTACGATTCTCAAACCAGCGTTGGAAGGTCTGAATCCCACCGTCTTCTACATTTTGCAAACGCTGGCTGATAAAAATATCGCCCTGGTAATCTCGGCCATGATTGCCATCGGTTTGCTGATCAAACAATCGGATCTCACCAAAGACGAATTCGCCTCCTCGATGCAATCGTCACTCGCGGGAGCCGGTATCATTATTCTGATTACCTCCGCCGGCGGAGCCTTCGGTCAAATGCTCAAAATGACCGGTGTCGCCACGCTCGTCCAGGAACTGCCGCTGCATTCCCCCACCCTGATTCTGATCCTCGCCTTTTTGATCACGACCGCCATCCGCACCGCTCAAGGTTCCTCCACGGTCGCCATGATCACCACGGTGGGACTCTTTGCGCCGTTGGTGGGTGAGGGAGTTCTCGGCGTGCATCCGGTCTATATCGCGCTGGCGATCGGCTGCGGATCGAAACCGATCGCCTGGATGAACGACAGTGGCTTCTGGGTCATCACCCGCATGAGCGGTATGACTGAAAAAGAAGGTTTGAAATTTATCACGCCGCTTTCTGCCGCGATGGCGATTTCCGGTCTGGTCGTGGTTTTGATCGCAGCCGCCGTTTATCCGGGTGTGTAAAATATTTCGAGAGTGGCGCTGGGCACTCCGTAATAGCGGAAGCACCCGTCTTCAACATTCCACGTCGAACATGAATCTTTTCCACCTCGCTCGTGATGATGAACGATTCAATGGCTATTCATTCTTCATAGTCTTCCAACATTGCAGATTTAATGACCAGATAGAATCCCGTGGAGAGAATCAACAAACCGAACAAGATCACGATGGTGATCCAAAAGAAGATGGCTCCAGGGTTCGTATAAACGTAATTCCCATTGTCCAGATAAACGACATTCTCAGCACCAACGAGAGTTTCGATTCCCAGAGACACTTCAAGCCCCGGAGTCACGATTGTCTGACTCAAAAAGATAATGAGTACACCAATGACGACCAGAACGCTGCCGATGATTTTGAAGAGTGATTGTTTTAATCGCATGGTCGTTTTCGCAAGAAGGAATCGCAGCCTGATCATCTTTTAGTCTACTTTCTCGATCCAAATTGAAAGAGATGAATTTTATGCACTGCTTCCGCTCTCAATTCTATAGATGTCTACGTCGCAACTTCGTACACGATCCGGATCGAAAAATGCCGATAAGAAATCCGCGCCTGACGGAATTTTGTAAGCTATCCTCCAACAAGTTCCGCTCGTGAGCGTTTTCCGCCGTCCTGTCCGTGTTTTTCCCGACTCACAGATCGAGATCGATGCTCCAAGCTAACCAGAATTCCCCCGCCCCGCTGATTGATGTTTGTCAGTTTGAAAAATTTTACGATCGTGTGATTGCGGTCCGTGAACTCTCTTTTCACGTCAAGCCGGGACAGATTTTCGGCCTCGTCGGACCGAACGGCGCGGGAAAAACAACGACCCTTAAAGCCCTCTCGGGAATGATTCCTCCCACGCGAGGCACGCTGACCGTCGGAGGACTCGACGTCGTCGAACACCCGGTACAAGCCAAGCGGATTCTTTCCTACATTCCCGACGACCCGCAACTCTTCTCCGAACTGACGGTCTCCGAACATCTCGCCTTCATCGCTTCCGTCTATCAGGTCGAAGACGCCAACGAGAAAGCGACCGAGTTACTCAAGGAATTTGAGCTGTTTGAGAAACGACACGCCACAGCCCGAGACCTATCGCGCGGCATGCGACAGAAACTCGCCATCTGTTGCGCCTACCTCCACGACCCGCAAGTCATTCTGTTCGATGAACCGCTCACGGGACTCGATCCTCACGGTATCCGCAAGGTGAAACAAACCATTCGGGATCGCGCCGCCGCAGGAGCCGCCGTCATCATCAGTTCGCATTTGCTGGCCGTCGTGGAAGACTTATGTACCGACATTTTGATTCTAGAATCGGGGCGGGAC
The DNA here is from genome assembly GCA_014762625.1 of Planctomycetaceae bacterium. GTDB lineage: Bacteria > Planctomycetota > Planctomycetia > Planctomycetales > Planctomycetaceae > JABURQ01. Next base: position 50,856 of record JABURQ010000042.1, read on the forward strand.
TGTTTCTGTGGAACGTTCGAAGATCTCCGTGCGGAATACCGGGAAGACGGACACGAGACCGATCTCGAACGGATTTTCTTTCTCGTCACCGGCGTCCGCGAAGAAGTAGCCCGTCAAGTCGCCAGTCTCGAGACTCCCTGATCACATGACTTCAAACCTAATTCACTCCCGATGATCGATACCTTCTTCCATCCCGCATTGCGACAGCTGATTCGCATTCGCACCTACGCGAAGCTCCGCCGGATGGTTCGATCCAGCTTCACCCCTCGTCGGGCCTTTCTGACGATGCTGGTCATTTTTCTCGGCCTGTTCTGGATGATCACGGCCGGGGCGAGCATGCTGAACCGGCAAACTTTCGATCCGGAAAACTTCCGTCGCTCGATCTCTTTGTTCCTGGCGCTGTATTTCCTCTGGCATCTCGTCCGCCTCGCCTGGAAGCGTCCCGAACCGATGGAAGACTGGACCGCCGCCGAACAGTTTCATTTACTGAGCGGTCCCTTTTCGGGACGACACCTCATCGGCTATCGCCTCGCAGTGATCTTTTCGGCGACGTTGTTTAAAGCGTCCCTCGTGACATTCCTGATGCTCCCCGACTTGCCGAATCCCATTCTCGGTTTCTCCGGATTCCTGTTCGGCCTGATCTTCCTTGAGTTCCTGAGGCTGAACGCCGAAACGATCATCAATGGTCTTCCGCAAAAAGTGTATCAGGGATATCGTCTCGTGGTCTGCGGAATTCTGTTGCTGTTCTTTTCGCTGGTTCTGTTGCGATTGTTTCATTTGACCGAAGAACACCTGACCGACCTCCGCGATCTGCGCAATCTGATTCCCTTATTCAAATCAGAACTGGAGCAACTGCGGGCGACCTTCGCGGGCCGCGTCATCGAATATCCCTTCTCCTCATTCGCAGCACTCATTACTACAAACTCCTTTTCCACCCTCGCCGCAGGACGGTTTCTGCTGTGTGGTGGATTGGTGGTGGCGAGCGGATACGCGGTCATTCATCTCGATCTCCACAACCGACAACTGGAGTTGAAACGCGAACGAGCCCGCAAAGACGATCAATCCGCCGTCTCGTTCAGCGATGAGTCGAACGAGCCACTGCTGCAACTCAAAAAGCTGCCTCGGTTCGGCGGCATCGTTCCTCTCGCCTGGCGACAAACGCTCTGTGCGAGACGTTATGTGGGAGGTCTCCTGATTTCGCTGATCATTCCCGCGATTCTTTCGCTGTTTCCCCTCGCGGTTCCCAACGATCCGATACCGACGTTCGTCTCGGTCATCACGGGGACATTGTTCTTTTCGTTCATGCTGCTTCCCGCCACAATCAAATACGATTTCCGTCGCGACTTCGATCGGCTGTCTGCCCTGAAGATGTTACCCGTACCACCGAGATCGATGGTGCTCGGCCAATTGACCGTCCCGGTCATCGCAACATTCGGATTTCAACTTTTCGTCCTGACTGTGTCGATGCTGGTGCGTCCGATTCCGGTGAACTGGTATCTGTCCTCGCTATTGATTCTGTTCCCGATCGTGGTGTTCCTGGTGGCGCTCGATAACCTGATTTTTCTCTGGTATCCGCACCGTCTGGTCGAGGAAGGCTTTGAAGTCTTCCTGCGTTCCATCCTCACGTTCACTTCAAAAATTCTGCTCTGCGGACTCGGCATCGGTCTGATTCTGTGGTGTGATTTTCTTAGCCGGATCATCGCTGACCGGATCGACATCCCGCAACGGACTCTCTTCGTCGCCGGACTGATTCTACTCGGCTGGAGTTTCGCCGGTGTTTGCCTGGGCTTGGTCATCCACGCCTTCAAACGCTTCGATCCCTCCGTCGAACAAAGTCGCTAGAGCTTGCTATCCGAAATTCTGGTGAAGCGATACAATTACCTGCGGTTCGTGAAATGACACCCCAGTGAGTTCACCAGACACCATGATCCGACCTGTGCGACCAAATAACGAATCCTCGGCCTCCGCGAACCGGCTTCCCCCGGAACCGCTCTCGTCACGCTCAGCCCCGGACCAGAAACCTCCCCAACTTGTTCACGGCGTGAAACGTGTCTGCTATCTCTCGGGAGCCGGTCTCTGTTTCTTGCTGGGAGTGCTGGGAGCTTTATTGCCCGGTTTGCCGGCGACTCCCTTCCTGCTGCTGACCAGTTTTTTTCTCGTGCGGACCTCACCCCGCTGGAATGCGGCGCTGCTACGTTCTCGATTGTTCGGTCCCATCCTGCGGGACTGGCAAGAGAACGGCGGCATCCGACCTCACGTGAAACTGAAAGCGGTGATCTTTGTCGTTGCGGCGGTCGGGTTGACGGTCACTTTTTCGAGCCTCAGTCTGTGGCCGAAAGTATCGGTCGGCGTGCTGGCTGGCGTGGGAATCGGCGTCATTGCCAGGCTCCCGTCTGTGGAGTGACTATTCACCCGACCCACAAGCGTTCGCTCAGTTGAGCATCCGAACGACTCATCTCCGAGAGCACCAGCGCCAACGTCAGTACGGCATCGGTCTCGAACAAGGCATCGTCATCCGTCATCCCCAAAGAGGACTGACTCAAAAACGGTTCGATAGCCGACCCTTCTTGTAACCAGGTCCGCCATTGTTCCAGAGGAACCAACTGCCCTTCGTCGTTCACGAGCGCACAGCGGCGTCCATCCGCTTCGACCAGAATTCCGAGATGCAACGCTCGCGAGGTCACCAGATCGCCCAACTTGATCACATCGCTGTCCTCCGACGAGGTCAGATCACGTTTGCGATGCGGTAACGGCAAAAGATCGAGAGAACAGGGGAGCGGCTCAAACAAACGTGTCACCATCTCATTGACTCGTCTGAGAGACGACGCAAAACCGATACGTAACGGACGGAGAGCGTGAAACAATCCGGACAACGCCCCTTCGTACTCGGCTTGCACGTCCCAGGTGCGATAACTGCCGTTCGCCTGAGGCAGTCGAAACGTCGGCAGCGTTTTCGCCGTCTCGATTTGAATGAGTGAATCGCGATCCTGAATCGCTGTTCCTGCGGACGTCAGGAAATCAAACCCGATCCACGAAGGATCTTCTCCGGCTCCCGTCACCAGTAATCCTCCCGCCGCCGATAATTGCCGAATCGCGTACGACACCTCGGTCGCCACCGTCAGCCCCAAATCGACAATCGTCACTCCAGTCGCTCGCAAGGCATTCACCACGCCGATCATCAAATCGGGAGCCGAGGGATGTTCCTGATAGCCGACGATGATCGTCGGCTGCCCGGTGGGTCGTGGAGAAAACGCTCCTTGCATCAATAAGATCACGTAGGCATTCGTCAACGCGGCAGCATGAAAACGATTGATCTCATTCAGATAAACGCCCCGCAAACCCGCCTCGGTGACGAGCGTCTCTCGCGTGACCGCCTTTCGGACGTCGAGCTGAACGGTTTCGGGAGGCAGATGTCCTGTGTGATGGCGGAGAGCGCAGGTTCGGCATTTCGGATAGAAAGCCGCTAGGCGTGCGTAATGGATCGCGGGGGAGATCGGGTGCGATTCTCCCGGACAAAAATAGAACGCGGGAGCGCTGTCGGGTTTTGTCGTTTGATCCGCCACAACGGACTCGCAATCTGGAGCGAAGAGGGGTTTAATGGACGAGAACTGTAGGAGATGCCACCCCGGACGGTCAAGAAGGATTCCCCGTGACCACACACGCCAGCCGCTTTCTCGCCAAACCGGATGAATTCGCCACCGGTCCGCTGGTGGCGCTGACGGGATCGCAACGTTTTCTCAAACGCGCTTCGCTCAAAACGCTAGCAGAACTGGTACTGGGAGACGAAGATTCCGAACCGACCGTCTTCGCCGGAAAAGACGCCGTTTTGAGCGACGTGCTCGACGAACTGTCGATGATTTCCATGTTCGGCGATCAACGTCTGGTGATCGTGGAAGACGCGGACGAATTCGTCAAAAACTACCGCAAACCGCTCGAACAGTATCTCGAAAAACCGGCTAAAAAATCGGTCCTGGTCCTCGACGTCAAAACCTGGAATAAGAGTACAAAGCTCGCGAAAGCCGTGCTCAAAGTCGGCCTGACGATTGCCTGCGAAGATCTGAAAGGTCGAGAACTCCATACCTGGATGTCCCAACTCACCAAAGACAAGTTTGGAAAGCAGATCGCGCGCGACGCCGCGGCACTGATCGAAGAACTGGTCGGCAATAATCTGGGTCTCATCGAACAGGAACTCAGCAAACTCTCCAGCTACATCGGCGAACGCAACCAGATTGAGCAGGAGGATGTCCGCGCGCTGGTAGGTGGCTGGAAGGTCGAAACGACTTGGAAAATGATCGACGCTCTCAGAGACGGTCAATTGGGAGAATCGCTCGAACTGCTCGACAATCTCCTCAATGCCGGCGAGCATCCGCTCAAAATTCTGGGCGGGATTAACTTTGTGTATCGAAAGTATGTGCTGGCCGCGGAATGGGCTCGCCAGGGTACACCGCTGGGAGAGTCCTTGCGAAATGCCAAAGTTTTTCCGCAAGCCATCGATCCTTCGGGACGCTATTTGCGACGTGTCGGTCGCCCCAACGCCGAAAAATTCCTGACCCGCTTGATGGCCGCGGACGGCGATTTGAAAGGCCGCTCCACCATGCCGGACCGCATGCGTATGGAGCGTTTGCTGGTCGAACTGAGCGGCCTGATTTCCGCAGACGCCCTGGTTTGAAAAATTCTGCGCAAAATCGTATTGCCCCTCCAGGGGGACCGGATTATAAATAATCATCGAGGTCGTGACGTGGGCGCTGGGCCTGAAAGTGTCACGAATCCGATCTCGAGACCTGAATCCGTTTCTGTTTGTCCCGGTCGTGCTCCCCGGAATAGACAGTTAACAGAAGCGGATAATTGGGGAGCAAGACACGTGATGAGGTCTTCCACTCTGATGACTGAATTACGCTCCTTGGACGAATGCGTCCAAAGTGTGCATCACGAAGCAGTTCGTGAAGCGGAAAAGCACAAGTGGATCGAAAGCCAGAAGCGCGGTTACGATGTCGGTGAATCCGCGCTCGCCGAATGGTGTCACCATCATTGGGCCGACTTCTACCACCAACGCTATATGCAACATCTGGACGGCGAGATCTGCTGGAAAGAATTTCCTCGCCAGAAGTTCGGCCTCCTGAAGAGAAATCCGATCGACGATCGACGTACTCTGGAGCGGTTCGCTTCCTTAATGATCCGCCACGGCGGCTGCGAGAATCTTTCGATCATCAATTCGGAACTCGACCGCTCCTCCCGCGTCTCGGAACGGATGATGAAGCTGCTGGAAATCATCGATATCAACAACGACCGTCTGTCGCCGCCGTTTACTTGGTAGAACCACACAGCCGGTTCGCTTCTGCGTCATGTCTCCAACCGGGTCCGGTCTCTTTCCGTCGCTATCTCGACGATCATGTTCTTGCAAAAAAAGAGGGCGACTTGCCGAGAAAGTCGACGAGCCGCCCTGGAATGATTGACATAACTCAACATCAGAACCCGGAAATCACTTCTCCGCCTTTCGGCGTGCTGAGAGCTCTCCAGGTATTGAGGTCAATATTCTCGGAGATAAACCGCACCGAACCGTCCATCAGCAAAGTCTGCACTCCTCCCACGTGACGGCTGCGCGAAGCAAACATCGTCGGGTTGGCTGACGTCGAAGCGGCACAGGGAAGATTCAATATAGGATCGTTATTGCAGTAGTACGATGTATAAATCCGGTCGGGAAGCGCCGAGTTCGGCGTTAGATAAGTGGTGAACTGACTGGCGTCCCCCCACCAGCTGAAGCCTCTCAAATCACGCCCTTGTCCCTGCAAGACTTCCGCCATAAGTAACGTGTTCGATGTTCCATCGACGGCGTCTCGCATGGCGTAACACCGTGATCGACCGAAGGGAGCCCCCAGAAATTTCACGCCGTTGACGGTACCCTGTCCGTAACTGGTGTTCCCAAAATTGACCACATAATTGTGGCTGGTAATTCGACTGATCGGAGCATTCTCCAGATCGCTGGGACAACTCAACACATTGAACCGCTTGCGGGTCACCTGCAGGTTGACTCCCGACCCGTAGCGTGGCCCCGTGGAATCATTTCCGCCGGAATTTTCATAAATCTGGTAGACCGCAGCCTGTTCGATATAGGGCAGAATTGCGACCTGCCACGTCCCCCAACAGCAGGAATAAGCCCCGCGAGGGAATTTGGTATAGACATCGTGGTAATTGTGCATCGCCAGCCCCAACTGCTTCAAATTGTTTTTGCAGGAACTGCGACGGGCGGCTTCACGTGCTTGTTGCACGGCGGGTAACAGCAACGCGACCAGAACCGCAATGATCGCGATCACGACCAACAGTTCGATCAAGGTAAATCCACGCAACGATCGGGAGTTTCTTCTCAACATAGTCTTCTCCTCAACAAAGTCTCAAAAAACAGAAATACAAAAAGAACTATTCAATGTTCAGAGTGAACACATTCTCGGCTCCGGCCTCGACTGTGAACTTAACATCACTCTCGGTGTTATATTTCGGCGGAATTATTTCTTCCGCGACATTGTTCGATTCACCCGGCATCGCAACCGGCTCTGCATCCGGGTTGTAGGCACTGATGCGCACTAAGTACTCACCCGGCGGCAATCCTTTCTCCTCGGGAATTGAGAACTTCCCTTCTTGAATCACGGCTCCCGAGGAAGTCCCCTCGCCGACCGGCGAAAACTCGATCGTCCCTTCGGGAATGGGGGAACCTTCAAATTGAATTTCCCCCGTCACAGCCTGCCGATTCAAGGAATCGGAGCTACCACAACCGACGAAGAACAGACAAACACCAAACACGAGTACAGAAGCAATTTTTTTCATAAGGGGATCAACTCAGATTTCGATACAGTAATGACAAAATACACAGACAAGAAGCAGCAAACCCTATTCCAGAATTTCGAATCCAGAGCGTTTGCGCTTTGACACGCATACAGTTAATTCTCCCACGCGATCCGAAGCAATCGAATTCCATCTCCTCTCCGGTAAGAAGGTAAAATTAGATGTTTACCGATGATCTTCCTTCAATCATCCGAGCCCTTAGCGACGCAACTTATCTTTCGCGCTTGTGGGACATTCGAATCCGCCCTATCCTGACCGCATTCCCGCAGCAACCTCTCTAAGAACCAGCCATCGTGGAACAGGACGCCGCCTCTTCAAACCAAACGACCCCCGAGACTCCCTCCTCGGTCCATCGTTTTGCCGGCCTGCGTCTCGTCTCACTCCTCACGCTTTGCAGCCGCGTACTCGGTCTGGTTCGCGACATGCTGATGGCGAGC